>CAZGRH010000059.1:0-8745 GCA_964527005.1 uncultured Muribaculaceae bacterium
TAGAAAAAGGCGGTCGCACGGTAAATGAACTTTTGTATGGGAAAGATTAAAAGTTTTAAATAATAATTTATATTTTAAAAGTTAATTCACAAATAGAAATAATTTTTATTTGTGGATTAGTTGTATTTATTCTTAATTAAAAAATCACTTGAATAAAAAGTTTATAAAAATATTTTAAATAATATTTAAAAATTATGTTATAAAATTTAATTTCTTTTAATAAAAAAGTTTTTGATTTTAATTTAGAAATCATATATTTGAAAAACGGGAAACAAATTTTTTCGTATTTTAAATTTTGTGTTTTTAATTTTTCTTTTAAAAATGCAATAAAATTCAAATATTCAATAATTTCTTTTTGATTATAATGCTTTTTGGAAAAAATTTCATTTATAAAACTTAAATTATAATTATAATATTTCGCTAAAGTTAAAATGTTTATTTTGCTAAGTGTTATTTTGCAATAATTGGGATATTTTCGCATTAGTGATTTATCAGACACATAAGATTTTAATAATATTTTATTGATTATTTTAAATTTATAGCCTTTTAATAATAATTCTCTAAAAAGAAAACAATCTTCAACAGGTTTTTTATCAGGATATTGGACATTAATTTTTTTTCTAAACATCATTGCAACGTGATTAAATTTTTGACTTTTAATGAATTTAAATAAATCTATATCATTTTCATAATCAGAAATTTTATGTTTCGTTTCTCCGAAATATTCTACTAAAATGGAACATAATGCAAATTTCGGATTATTATCCAAAAAACTAACTTGTTCTTCAAATCTTGTAGGATATGAAATATCATCAGAATCCATTCTTGCAATATATTGTCCTTTTGCTTGTTTAATACCGAAATTTAAACAATTTATATAGCCTTTTAGTTTGAAATACTTAATTCTTTCATCTTTTATTTGTGAAATAACATTAAAATTTTTGTCATCAGCGCTTCCGTCCGTAATGATTAATTCGAAATCTTTAAAAGTTTGATTTAAAATGCTATAAATTGCAGAAATCAATTTTCCTTTTGAGTGTTTAAAAACCGGCATTACAACACTAACTTTTGGGCTTATTTTTGATTTCTCCACAATTATTTACATCCAAAATATATACTTATTCAAAAAAATTAAAATTTCTTTGCCAAAAAATAAAAAAGCAAATGTAGAAATTAAAAGTGCGGGTCCGAACGGAAGTGTAAAAAATGCGTTGTTTTCATCAGGTTGAATGTTTTTTATACTTTTTACAGCATAAATTGCGAAATAACATAATGCGATTAAAAATGTAATAATCAAATATAAAGGCATACTTAATTTATTTGATAATATCCAATAAATAAGAGCTAATATAAAAAATCCGCTAATAGAAATTAATGCTGATTTTTCATTTCTTTTGTATAGTCCGAGGAGAAACTGAGGTAATATTATTAAAGCATTAACAATTATTGCACAAAGTAAAGAAACAAGAAATCCGAACCACCCCAATAAAGCTCCGCTTCCTGCCGCAATATATGTATCTCCTTCGCCAAAGGCACGTTTGTATTTTTTTACATATTCACTAATATTTTCATTGGTAGGTTCCGCTTCATTATTATTTTGTGAATTTTGTTCTTCTGCTTCAGGTTCATCTTCTGTTTTATTTTTGTGTTTTATTAAGTAGTAACCGACTTTTGATAAAATTTCCATAACCAATACGGCAGATATAATTCCGATAAATGCTTGTTGAGCATTGCTTTGTCCGTATATGAAGAATATTGAGTATACTGTAGAGGCAATTATATATATCCATAAATGTCTGTCATAAATCTCTGACGTTTTAAAATCCGTAATTCCCATTACCATTGCAATTGATATTAAAAACCATAAGCATAATGTCTGCAATGAAAACCAAGAATATAAAAAGATTAAAAAGAATAATATACTCGTAGTCGCTTCAACAATAGGATATTGCAAAGAAACTTTGCAACCGCAATTTCTGCATTTTCCTTTAAATGTAAATAAATAAGATAATATGGGAATATTGTCATACCATTTTATCGGATTATTACATACGGGACATTTTGATGACGGAAATACAATAGATTCATTTGATATTGCTCGAAGTGCAACTACATTTAAAAAACTGCCGATACATGCACCTATAATTAAAATGAATATACAAATTATAATTAATAATTCCATAATTCCATAATTTCCTCTACTGATTGTATTCTTGATCCGATAAGATATTGAACAAAGTTGTTAGTGCTTTTTTAAGTCGTCTTGAAACTTGCATTTGCGAAATACCCAACTTTGTTGCAATTTGTGTTTGGCTCATATCTTCAAAATAATTCAAAATAACTACTTCCTGAAGTTTGACATCCAACTTTTGAATTGCCGATTTAATTAAAATTTTGTCTTCTTGAAAAGATTCAAGATTATAATGATTATCATCCGCTATTTTGTCAAACAAAGATAATGATTCATCACAACCCGTAGTTATAACTTGATCTAAAGAAATCGTTTGTTTTCGTCTTTCTACATCAATAACTTCTTTTATTTTTTCAACGGAAGTTTCTAATTCTTCCGCCAATATTGTTTCTGACGGTTCATTTCCTATTTCTTCTTTTAATCTCCGCATAACTTTATTAACACGATATGTAAGTTCATATATTTCACGGGGGGCTTTAATCATTGAAACTTTATCACGCAAATAATGTCTGATTTCTCCGGTAATAAGATATGTTGCATAAGTTTTAAAGTTTTCGCTAACTTTTGGATTGTATAATTGAATAGCTTTAACAAGTCCTACACATCCGACCTGTATAAGATCTTCAACAGGGTCCGTATTCCTTCTGGCAAGTCCTCTTGCAATTTTTTTAACTAAAGGCATTGCCGCCAATGCAATAATATGTTGTAAATGTTGTTTTTCTTTTTGATTTGTCGAAGATTTATATAACCTTAGCCACTCACCGATTTCTTCATAATTTATATCATTATTAAACATTATTTGCTCTTTTCTTCGATTTTTGTTATGTATTTAACTCGAAAGAATAAGGAAGTAAGTCATCAATATTATAAGTACAAACTTTTTTATTATCATCTTCCAGTATGATTGATGTATTTTTTTTGCGGTCAAATTCTTTTATCCATTGTCTGCAAGCACCGCAAGGAAAACATTTTGTAGAATTCGGTGAATAAATAGCAAGTTTGACAAGCGCTGTTTTTTCTCCTGCTACTATTGCATTTGATATTGCATTTCTTTCCGCACAAAGGCAAAGTCCGTAACTTGCATTTTCTACATTGCAACCGACATAATAATTTCCGCTTTCGAATAACGCACAAGCCCCAACTGCGAATTTTGAATATACACAATACGCATTTGAAGATGCTTCTTTTGCTTTTTCCAATAATTCTTCATTTTCTAACATACAAACACCTTTACTTCCTAACTCTATTTTATATTTAAAACTCTACTTAGAATATAGTACATTTGAATGATATAATAATGTCGTGTTTACAATAGTTAATCTATTTACCAATATTGATATAGATTATATTATTATTATAATATACTTTTTAGATTTTGTGATATATTAAAGTGTACTTCGGAGGAAAATTGACACAAAAAATAAAAATAGTCGGCGGGAAACAATTAAAAGGTGAAGTTCAAATCAGTGGTGCAAAAAATGCTGTTTTGAAACTTATGGCTGCCGCTTTACTTGCAAAAGGCGAAAGTAAAATATATAATGTGCCGGAACTCTCCGATGTTAATATTATGCTTAATGTAATTGAACAATTAGGTGTAAAAACTTATTATGATAGAAAAGAAAAATCAATAAGAATAGACGCTACTGAAATAACAAATATTACCGCAAGCTATGAACTTGTCAGCAGAATGAGAGCTTCTTTTGTTGTGTTGGGTTCTTTAGTCGGCAGATGTAAAGAAGCTATTGTTGCACTTCCCGGCGGATGTGCAATCGGTGAAAGAAAAGTTGATTTCCATATCAGAGGATTAGAAGCATTAGGAACTACCGTAAAAATTGAAAATGGATATGTTCATGCAAAAGTTAAAAAATTAAAAGGTAACGATATTTATTTAGATATTCCGTCAGTCGGGGCAACAGAAAATATTATGTTGGCATCTGTTTTGGCGGAAGGTTCAACACGAATTCAAAATGCAGCACAAGAACCCGAAATTATTGATTTGGCAAATTTTTTAAATGCTATGGGCGCCGATATTATCGGAGCGGGAACTTCTGAAATAGTTATAAACGGGGTAAAACAAGAAGATTTACGTCCTATTGAATATACAACAATTCCCGACAGAATTGAAGCCGGTACTTATATGGCTGCAATTATTGCTACCAAAGGAAAAGGAATAATCAGAAATATTTTTCCGAACCATTTAACGTTTTATACTTCAAAACTTACAAAAATGGGTGCCGATATTAAGCTTATTGATCCTACTTCTATTGAAGTAAGTTGTAAAAGAAGATTAGAAGCGGTTAATATTATTACACAACCATACCCGGGATTTCCTACCGATTTGCAATCTATGGCTATGGCTTTGGCTACCGTTGCAAACGGTGTAAGTATAATTACGGAAAGTTTATACGAAAACAGATTTATGCAAGTTCCCGAATTAAGAAAAATGGGGGCAGATATTCATCAAGAAAGAAATCATGCATTGGTAAAAGGTGTTAAATCGTTAACAGGTGCAAACTTGAAAGCCAGTGATTTAAGAGCAGGGGCTTCGTTGGTAGTTACTGCTTTAATGGCAGACGGCATAAGTACAATAGATAATATTTATCATATAGACAGAGGTTATGAACTTCTTGAACAAAAATTTAAAACATTAGGTGCAGATATTATCAGATATGATGATGAAGATGTTTTTATTATTAATCAACAAGAAAAAGGAAATTTAAGTGAATCGCAATTATAAAAGATGGTATGATTTAGATCCGGTTTTATCGGAAGTTATGAATATGTTACAAAATTATCAAGCTGAATTAAAATCTCAAGCTGAAATTTTTCTTGCGGAAATTGAAAAACAAGTATCTAAAGAAGCGATTGATAAATTTTATGAACTTGCAAGACCTCGGGTTTGTAATCGTTGGTATGATAAAGACCCCGTAATTTCCAAAACGGTTGAATTATTAAGAGTTGTTCCGCCTGATGTTCAAAAAGCAACCGCTCAAAGTTTTTTGAAAGCACTTCAAGCAAAAGGTATTTATAAACAAAATATTTAATCTAAAATATCACCCGTAACAACATTTATTCTAATCGGTCGTAAGACATGAATGTAAATTATTTCGTTATCGGTGAGGTTATAATGTATGCCTTTTAATGTTTTTCTTGTATATGCTTTTATTTTGTTTGCCTCAATTATATCGGCACTACATTCTTTATACGCAATTATTTCCGTTAAATTTCCATTGTTATTAATTGAGAAAAAATCCATTATAACACTGCCGTTTTTAAAACCATATTTAGCTTTCGAAATTTTTAAAATTTTACCCGTTAAAATTGTATCTTTTGAAAATAACATTTGGTTTTGATTGTTAATAATATTATCGGGAAATTTAGCTTTAATTATTTGTCCTTCTTTTGTGTGTTTCGAACTTATACTTTTAAAAACACGTACAGGCAGCATTGTACCTGTCGGAATTGTGACAATATGTTTATTTTGAACAATATCTTCTATAATAATTCCGTTGTTGACAGTTTTTGGTGAAGTTTCTTCTTGTATTCTGTCTTGTTCATATTCTTTAAGCTTGTTTACCAAATTATTAACAAAAATCGCCATTTGCGCCCTTGTGATATATTTGTCGCAATTAAGCATATTTTTTTCCGCAGGGTCATTTGCTATTACATTTAAAATTTCAATTCGTCCCGCCGATAATTTTAACCAATCGGGAATATCTTCATAATCATCGTAATTTTTTTCTAAAACGCTAAGCGCTTCTTTTTTCGAAATTTCTTCCGTCTTTAAAATGTTATCAAGAAAAAATATAATTTCCGTTCTTGTAACATTTCCGTCGGGATAAAAATGATTATTATCAAAAGGTTTTATTATATCAAGACTGATTGCACGTAAAATATTACGCCAATTTCTGTTTGTTTGGTTTAAATCTTCAAATGTATATTTTTTTTCAATCGGCAAATATTCTTGCCCTAATGCTTTTACCAATATCGTTGCATATTCGCTTCGGGTGATTAATTTATTCGGATAAAAGTAACTTTCATTAATATCAAAAATTTTTTTATCGGTAAGTTCATTAATCGCAGAATATGCCCAAAAAGAACTTGGTACATCATAAAATTCTTTTGCTAAAATGTCAGTCGCATTTAATAATAAAAACATAAAAGAAAAAAATGCTCTTACTAAAAACTGTTTTTTCTTATTCGTTTTTATCTTTATTGTGTCTTTTTTCATTGCCTATAATTTTAGTAACTGCAGGAGAATTGAAATTGTTAGAATTTTCTTCGTTATCGACAATTATTGTATTTTTCTTTTTCTGAATGACGGAAGCGACATTCATACAGGCAAGGGAATTTAATGATGCGTATAAAAGCTGTTTGTTTTCATCTTGAAACGGTTGAGAAGTGTTTTGTTCTTCTTCGTTTTCAAACATAAAATACTCAGTGCCTTGGCTTGCACGATCATCAGATGTCTTTGCCGCAGTGCCGGATATATCTCCGCCTTTAAAATTAATACCACCGCCGATACCGAGAACGCCGGCAGATCTGTTATCGACCACCTGCTTATTTCTCCTTTTTTCTCTCTAAATCCGTTTTTTATTATATCCTATTAGTGAATTTTTAACAACTCACTGCTCGTATAAAAAACAAATAAAAAATTTTTTGCCTTTTATTTACAAAAATTAACAAATAACGCAAAGCTTTATAAATCTGCGGATTTTACTATACTATAGATTTAAAAATATCAGGCATGCCATTTTTATAAATTTGATTTTTATTATTTAAATCAGATTGATTTTGCGCCGACATAATTTTTTTATTTGTAACGTGACGATTGTATTTCGGAATTATTATGCCAAGCATTAAAAGAGAGAAAGCAATATCGGCTACTCTGCATAAATTTCTTAAATTACGTGCTTTTGTTCCCGAAACTTCCGCTGCGGTTTTTAATTCGGTATTTTTAACCCAATTTCCGAATTGTTTGGCACGATATGAAACATTTTTTACAATTTTTTCTTTTGTTGAAGCATCTGCATTAAACATTGGTTTTACGATTTCTTTACTTCTGTTTAATAAAACAACATTTTCTTTTATTAATTTAGAGCCTGATTTTGATTTTGATAATGCTTCAAATCCCGAAGCCGCCGCTTTTTTTACATAATCACCAAGGAAATACAAGCTGGAGAATGTAGCCATATCTCTAACGATAGATTCTCTAAGTTCATTTTCATCTTCAGCAGCAAGCATTCTGCTTGCAAAAGTAGTTGCGGAAATTACACGACATTGATTAATAGACGGGAACGGACCGGAGAATTGGAACATTCCTAATGACGGTTTTTTCATCATTGAAAGTCCTGCAAGACCGTACATGCTTAAAAAAGCAAATACCTTTTTAATCGCAAAACGTTTCTTTTCTTTCGGAGTCATTTCTTTCTTTTGAATACCATCTTGTCCGAAATCTTTATATATTGGCGCACCTTCGGTTTTAAACTGTTTCTTCGTTATTGCTCTGTTAATTTTTTGGAAACTAAATCCAAGACCAAGAACTAATGCTAAACCGATAAGACTTTTCCGATTAACAAATTTCTTTAAATCGGTACTATATTTATTTAAAGCGGATGAAATTTTGTTATTTACATCACTGGATAATTCATTTGGCAACAAATTTTTAACGGTAGTTTCTTTTACCGTATTAAATTTTTCGCCCATATCCACAATGTCACGTAATGTATCACTTAAATTTGCGCAGGCTTTATCATTGAATTTTAGAACATTTTCAGCTTTTGTAAGTCCGACAAGTTTATTTTGCGCCTCAGCTAAAGCACTTTTACGATCTTTGCCTGATTTTGAAATTGCCTCTGTTAATTTGGTAATTGCCTCTTGATATTCGGGACGATTTATATAATTTGAATATTGAGTCCATTTATTATTTCTTAAACCTTTAATAGAATTTAAAGATTGTGTAACATATTCTCTTGTTGTATCTATAGCGCCTGAATTTTGTGCATTATTGTAAACATTTTTTAATTTATCGATTGTTTCCGCATTTGCCCATGAACTGACTGGCTTTGTACCTTTTAAAATATCACTTTTCGGTAATAAACCCGCAACACCTTTAACTATAACCCCCGGAATTAAACAGTTTATAATTAAACCTGCTGATTCTCTTCTGAAAGTTTCTAATGCAGCAGCCATGCCTGTGCCTAAATCTACAATTGTTCTTGGCGCAATTGATGAAACTATATCTAAAAAAGAAACTTGAAACATTGCATTTTTGTCTAAAAAACGGAAACCGTTGTTTAAGACGTTAAAAGCACTGTCAATAGCACCTTTATTTGATATTTGTTTCCTGCTTTTTCGACTGTTATTTATATTATAGTTATTGATGTTTGAACTAATTCGCATTTTATTATTGTACCAAAATTTTTAAATATGTTTACTGTATTAATATCCGAACAAAATTTTTTTTGCTAAAAAATTTTAACTTTTTTACGAAAATTGACAATTTTTATAAGCATGTTGTTTTATATAATTATGTGGTAAGTATTAATAATTAA
>CAZGRH010000060.1:0-8736 GCA_964527005.1 uncultured Muribaculaceae bacterium
GTAAAAACGGACGCGACAGTGAAAGTAAGCGATTAGGCGTTAAAAAATTCGGCGGCGAAGCTGTTACAACAGGTAACATCATTGTTCGTCAAAAAGGTACAAAAATTCATGCCGGTAACAATGTAGGTATGGGTAAAGATTATACTTTATTTGCATTAATTGACGGTGTTGTTAAATTTGAACCTCACAGACGTGACAGAAAACAAGTAAGCGTATACGCTGAATAGTTTTAATTTTACAATACAAAAAGGGACTCATAACGAGTTCCTTTTTTTGATGCCATTTTTCGAAAGAGGCAAATATTAAATTTTGTAAAGCAAAAAAACAGTGTAATAATGGGGGTTTTGACTTTTTTAGAAAAAACATTAATAAAAAAACTAAAGTTTGAAAAATAAATGTCGATAAATAAAATGTAAGGACAAAAGTCCAAACGAAACCTCCCTCCCCAAAAGTCTAGTAGCCGTGCCTTAGTTGGTCGGCTTTTTTTTATGGAACTTTTTTTATCTGATATATTCTAATCTTTTAACATAAAACAGTGTTGTTAAATCATAATTTTTTCTTTGCGATATAATAAAAGAAAAAAGGTTAGATATTATGTGGGATTATTCGGAAAAAGTTATAGAACATTACAGAAATCCAAAAAATGTCGGCTCTATTGAAAATGCCGATGCTATTGGTGAAGCAGGCTCATTGTCATGCGGTGACATGCTTAAATTATATTTAAAAGTAGATGAAAACGGAATTATAACGGATGCAAAATTTCAAACATTCGGATGTGGAAGTGCGGTTGCCAGTTCCAGTATGCTTACGGAAATGATTATAGGAAAACACATTGACGAAGCAAGAAAAATAACAAATCAACAAATTGTTGATGAACTTGGCGGTTTACCTCCTGAAAAAATGCACTGTTCAGTTATGGGACATGAAGCACTTGAAGCAGCAATTGCAGACTATTACAACGAAGAAATTATAATTCCGGATGAAAAAGATATAGTTTGTCACTGTTTTAACATAACAAAAACTTTTTTGGAAAACGAAATAAAATCAAACAACTTAAAAACGATTGACGATGTTATCAATTACACAAAAGCCGGTGGCGCTTGTGGACGTTGTTTAGGCAAAATCGGCGATATTCTTAATGCGGTAAACAATGCAAAAGAAAATGAAAAACCGACAAAAACACAGATGATAATAAGAGTTAACAATATAATTGAGAAATATATATCTCCCGAGTTACGTAAAGACGGCGGAGATATTGAACTTATTGATGTTGATGACAACAAAATAAAAGTAAAATTATCGGGAAGATGTCAGGTTTGTAACAGGTCACAAGTTACATTAACTCATTTTGTGGAAGCAATGTTAAAAGAACACATTAGTCAGGATATAGAAGTAATTAGGGTATAAAAATGACAAATTCCAATATTATTTATTTAGATAATAATGCGACAACAAAAGTTGATGAAAAAGTTGTTGAAGTAATGCAACCATATTTTTCGCAATATTACGGAAACCCGTCCAGCATGTATGATTTGGGCGGAAAAAGTTCAAAAACGTTAAAAGAAGCAAGAGAAACAATGAAAGATTTCTTTGGTGCTAATTACGCTAAAGAAATATTTTTTACTGCTTCAGGCAGCGAAAGCGCTAATATGGCAATCAGAGGTATATTGGCTGAAGATAAATCAAAAAACCATATTATAACTACAAAAGTTGAACATGCCTGTGTTTTAAATCTATATAAACAATTGGAAAAAGAGGGATATAAAGTAACGTTCATCGGAGTCAATGCAGTAGGTGAATTAAATACGGAAGAATTATACAATGCCGTAACCGAAAAAACAGCATTAGTTTCTTGCATGTATGCAAACAATGAAACAGGTGCTATTTTCCCAGTTGAAGAAATAGCACAAAATGTTAAAGCAAAAAATGCAAAAACAAAAATATATGTCGATGCAGTACAAGCGGCAGGTAAAATTCCTTTAAATGTAAAAGATACAGAAATAGATATGATGGGAATTTCAGGACATAAATTTCACGCTCCAAAAGGTATAGGTGCTTTGTACGTAAAATCGCCGACACTAATTACCCCTTTAATTATCGGCGGACATCAAGAAAACGGAAAAAGAGCAGGAACGGAAAATGTTCCCTACATTGTAGGAATGGCAAAAGCGGCGCAAATGGCAAAAGAATTTTTACCTTATGAAAATTCCGAAATAAAAAGACTTAGAGATAAACTTGAAAAAGGTATTTTATCAAGTATTTATAATGCAAGACTTAATTCCGGAGCGGCAAACAGAGTACCGAATACAACAAACATTGGATTTGAATATATAGAAGGTGAATTAATTCTTCTTAATATGAATGATTACGGTATTTATGCAAGTTCGGGCAGTGCTTGTACTTCCGGCAGTCTTGACCCAAGTCATGTTTTAAAAGCAATGGGAGTGCCTTTTACCGCACTTCACGGAAGTATTCGTTTCAGTTTAAGCAGATATACAACTGAAGATGAAATTGATTACACTATAAAACACATGCCGGAAATTATAGAGAAATTAACAAAAATATCACCATTCCAAAAAGAATTGAAAGAATTAAAAGAAAGAAAAGGAACTATTTAAAATATAAATATCCTACTAAATTCAAATCAATACTTCCGTATACAAGCCTGATTCTGTTTGAATCAATAATTTCAGCATTGCAAAATTGTATGGAGTCTTGTTCCAAGTCTTGTTGTGTTTGTTCTGCTTTAACGGAAAGTACTCTTTTTGTTCCTTGTGATAAATCAAGAACATAAGAATTATCGGACAATTTTCGGCAAGAAAGTTTATAAAATCCTGGGGGGATTTTTTTACCGTTTTCATTATATGCACTTGTTGAAATTGTAACAGTCAATGTTTGGCTCAATTGATTATCAGGATCTTGCTCAAGCGCAAATTGTTTTAAATTCTCGAAATCAGATGAGGGAGATAATGGCTTAACAAGATTTTGCATTTTCTTTTGCTTTTTTGTTAAATTTCTTTGTTTTAATGCCTCTATTGTATCTTTTAATTTTTTATCGGAAACAGGTTCTTGTCCTTCAAAACCTTTTGAAAATACAGACGAATTTTCACCCCAATCCTTTTGGACAGAAGAATTTTCCGTATCAGCAAATGCCGACAAAGAAAATAAACAAAACAAAAAAATTAATATTAATTTTTTCTTCATATTTATATTATTAATTCTATCCAAAAAAAAGTAAAGAAATTAACAGAAAAGACTACTCCAAATTTATACAATATGTTATCATAATAATATAAGCAAGAGAAAGTAAAAAAATGACAAAATATAAAAATACAATTTTAATTATCATTTCGTGCATATTATTCTTTTATGCATTTTTTATAACTGCATTTCCGAAAATAAAAACAAATTCGTTTAGCAGAAAATTATTTGAAAAACAAGCTTATGAAGCTACAAGTTTAATAACAAATGTTGATTCCGTTGAGTATTCAATGAAACCGAATTTTGAAACGACAATTACGGTAAGAAACGTAAAATTTCAGTACATTGATTATCAGGATTTATTTTCAGCAGGAGAAATCAAAATTATTACAACGCCTGCGGCATTATTTGACAAACACTTTGATATAAAAGAAATAAATATGAAACGTGTAAAATATAGCGACCAAATATTACCCGACGGAAATAATAAGCTTAAATTTTTACCGGCAGCAATTGATACTACAAAATTTGGTCAAAATTATATCAGTATTACCGCAGCTCCGATAAATATAAAACACTTGGAAGTTGAATATATAACCCCGACAACTTACGATAATAAAAAATATATGACGAAATCATTTTCAAAAGAACAAGTTGAAAATTTTTTAAAAGCTCAAAAATTTTATAGAATTCAAATAAAATAGGAGAACAGTAATGAAGAGAGTATTATTATCAGTTATTTTATGCGGATTTTTCTGCTTGGGATTTAATACAATTGCAAATGCAGCAACAGTTACGGTAACAAAACCGACAATAAAAGTTAACACTTCTCAAGAAGAAACAACCGTATCAAAAAAACTTAAAGAGATAGAAAACAAACAAGCTGCTGCAGAACAACAAAGGGCAAAAAAGCAAGCCGAAGCAAAAGCAAAACAAGAAAAAGCGAAAAAAGATATTGAAAACAAGCAAAAAGAATTAAAAAATGAAGTTGAAAAAGCAAAAGCAGAGCAAAAAAAGAACCAAGAAGCTGCAAAAGCAAAGCAAAAACAACGACAAGATGCAATAAACAGTTTTAAAAATTCATTCAAATAATAAAAAAACAAGAAAGCGAACTGCTTTCTTGTTTTTTAATTTGACAATATTTAAAACGACTTATAAAATTATAAAAGAAAGAGGTAATTTGCATGAAAAATTCAAGTTTAATAGTTGCAACAACAATTTTAGTTATATGTGTACGGTATGCATTCAATGTAAATGCGGCAGAGGATGTCGTAAAAATTGAAATTCCTGCATCGGCAGTACAATCAATCGACGTAAATTATGAAAAAAGCAATCGGAAAGTAAAAACGAAAAACAGTGATGATGAAAACAAATTTGTAGAATCCGTAAAAGGCGGATATGATAAAACAGTAAAAGCTACAAAAAAATTCTGGAACAAAACCGCCGATTCAACAAAAAGCGGCTATAATAAAACAGTTACGGGAACAAAAGAAGCTATTAACAATCTAAATCCGAATAAAATTCTAACGGAAGAAGAATTGACCAAAGATGCACAAATAAAACGTCTAAAAAATGAAAGAAATCAATATAAATCAGCATTTAATTCCAGAATAAAAGATTTAAAAGCAAAGAAGAAATTATTACAAAATTCAACAACCGTTTCTACTGCTGAAAAACAAGAAAGAATTTACAATCTGGAAAAACAAATTAAAGAATTAGAATTACAAAGAGATAGTGCAGTTTATAATTACAATCTAAAGATAAAACAAGTAAAAGCAAATTAACATATTCTGCTTATTGTAAAATTTTAAAGCCACCAATTTAAGGTGGCTTTATTAAATTATGACTGTGAATTTCTTCTTGATTCCCGTCCTGAAGTTGTGGCACAAAGTACAATATCATCTAAATAAGTCATACCCGCTTTTTTAATTTCTTTTACGAATTTTTCCAAATCACCGCCACAATCATTGTTTAAAATTTCTTTTATTAATGTTGTTTTTTCATAATTATTAAGATTTGCATTCATAACGTTTTTGATATTTTTTGAAGCGGAACTGCTGCTTAAATATTCACTTTTGTATTGAATAAATTTACTTGAAGACATAGAATAATTTGATTTCGCATTTTTTATATCAATTCCGTCTTCACCTAATATTTCTTCAATTGCCGAATTTGAAATATATGAAGAATTCGTGGTTTCACTTAAAGGAAATACAGAATTTAATTTCAAGGTTTTGTCAGTATTATTTTTGTATAATGTTACTATATCATTCTTAAAATTATCCGCTTGTTCTTTATAATTTTCAGATGTATTTGTTGTCATAAAACCGGAAAGTGAATAATTATATTCTGAATTATTCCATGCCGTTGCCATTTCCACTATTTTATCAACATCATTTGTACCGACTAAAGAATTAAAAACATTATAAATATTTGTTTTTAAAGTGTTATTAATTTTAGTACTAATTGAACCGGCATTATACGAAGATAAATAAGTTACAATATCTGCTTTTTGTTGTGATGTTAAATTATCATCGGATAATATATTATTTGCATAAGAATAAAAATCGTTTGAACCTGCTTTATAACTACTAAAACCATTAATTAATGTTTGAGTTTCACTTTCTCTGCTTTGTGCATTTTTAGTAATTTTATCGAAATCAACATCAGACATATCAATATACTCGGAATAATTATTGATATTTTCTTTAAATGTTAAATCATCACCGTTTAGAGAAGTAAGTTCTTCATTAATTTGTTTTTGTGAATTTTCATATTTTGCTTTTTTAGATTCGTCACTTTGTCTTGCCGCCATTTCTTCCGCAAGTTTTGCTTGCGCTTCAGCTTCTTGCTGCTTAGCTAAAGCTTCTTCTTTTGCCTTTTGAGCATTTTTTGCTGCCGTTTGAGCTTTTTTAACATATTTTTCGGCATCTTCTACAGAACTTGCATTTTGTGCATTAGCTAGAGCTTGTTGCGCTTCTTTCGCATATTTTTCAACTTGTTCTGCATAAGTTTTAGCTTCTTGAACTGCTTTTTGAGCTGTTGATAAAGCTTCTTCCGCATTATAGCCTTTTTCCTCAATTTCATCTAAAATTTTCGGAAGTATTTTATCGTTAATTTCCGCAACTGCTTCTTCCGTTTCTGTTTTTGCATCTTTAACTTCTTCTAAAATTTCTTCAGATTTATTAAAAAGTTCTTCTAATCTGTCTTTTTCATTTTTGGCTTCGTCTAATGCTTGTTTAGCTGCATCCAATTGGGATTTAATTTCTTCTAACTTTGCAAGAACTTCAGGGTCGTCAGAATTTTCAGCAGCTTCTTGTGCTGCAATATAAGCATTATAAATATTTTGATATGTAGTATTTGCACTGTCATAAGCTTTTGTCGCATCTTCAAACGCAGCTTTTGCTTCATCAAATGCGTTTTGTGCAATATTTAATTGGTTATCCGCTTCTGTTAATGCATCTTGCGCAGTTGTTAAATATCCGTTTGCTTTAACATAATCATCGGTTAATTCTGCAGAACTCTTTGCACTTAATGCCGTTTTCGAAAATTCGGTATTTGCGGTTGTTGCTGCATTTTGAGCAATTTGTTTTTGGTCATAAATTGCAGTATTTACTTCTTTTAAAGTTTCATAAGCATCTCTTATTGTATCTTCTTGCTTAAGAACATCTTCTTTTGTATTATTTATTGTTTTAAAATTTTTATTGCTTGCTAATGAAGTTACTTCTTCAAACGGAGAATCATAAGTTGGTGTAGAAATTGTCGTATCAGAATCAGTACCAGTATCAGAAGTTATTGTTGAATCCCAGTCATAATCATCTACACTCGGCATTGCAGAATCAATTGCAGAAGCTATATCTTCATTGTTTCCGAAGAAATTAAACCACAAACTTCTTGCATTAATCGAGCCTTTCATACCTATTTCTTCTAATTCATCACCGCTTAAAACATTATCGGAATTAGTATTTAAAATATTAAATAACATTTCATAATCACTTAAAGCTTGAGTAGAATTATCACCCAAAGCTTGAGCAATTGAATTTACGAATGTATTTTTATCAATTTCCGTAGAATTAGTAAAATTAATACTGCCCGATGTTGTATCTCTGCGACCTTTTTCACCGGCTCTTTCCGCCATTCTTTCGGCAACATCTTTTAATTCTTCTTTATCCGTATTTAAATTATTTAACCAATAATTTGAAAATAATTTATCAATATTCATAATTCTGACTCCTTACACTTCTTTCACACCGTTAATAATTATAAAGAATTTAATTTTTCTAAATATTTCTTTTTCGTTTCACCCGAAAAATCTTTCTTTATATCTTTAAGTAAATCATTGCCGTTATTTACCGAAGAATATACATCTTTTATTTCCTTTAACAATTCATCAGAAGCATTGGCGAAAACACCGGCAATAAATTCATCACAAGTTCCTGCCATACCTGCGGTCGCATAATAAATTTCACTTGCTAATAATTCAACCGCCTTTTCATTTCCGTTTTCAGCCGCTTTTACCAAAGAACTTGCAATTTTTTCTTCTAATTCATCTTGATCTTTACCGGAAAAATCATCATTTATTTTGTGAACAAAACTTTTCGTACCAACTTCACTGCCATACATTCTTTCATAAGTTAAAACGATTTCTATCCAATCATCATCAGTAATATTTTCATTATTCATAATTGAAAAAACAGTATCTTCATCAGTACCCCAGCCGTCCATTGCTTTATATAACTTAGAAGCATACTCTTCAATTTCATCATGAGATAAAGTTACATTTGAATTGTCGGATTCAGATTCTTCTTCCTCTTCTTCAAGAGAGCTTGCAGGATCATCAATCAAAGCATCATATTTACCTAAAATGTCTTCAATTGAATCATCATAACCGACTAAAGAATAAAACAATTGCTTGGTTGTCAAATTATCAGTACCCGCAAATGCGGTAATTTCATCAGTATCCAAAGTATCATCCGTAGAATCCGTATTTAACATTCCAAATAAAATAGCAAAATCTTTTTCGGCTTCTTCACCTTCATAACCTGATGCTTTAGACATCATATTTATAAATCCGTCTTGATTCATTTCTGTTTTTGTCGAATTCCAAAGCGACGTATCAGATCTTTTTGTATTTTTAAATGACTCCCCGATACGACTTAATGCATCTTGTATATCTTGAGCAGAATAATTTGTATCAGATTGATTGCGATAAAACTTTAATGCTAATGTCGATAATGCCGTCATAATGACTCCTTTTCATTTTCTCTTTTATAGGTATATCGACTCGTTTTTCGCTGAACTTTAGTTATTTTTGAATTTTATTAAGATTTGTTAACAAACAATAAACAAAAAAGCAATTTTAATAAACAAAAAAACTTTATATAAGAGTAAGACATAATCAATAAAAAGGAAATCACATATAAAAAATTGAGGATTTAAAAACAATAATCATTATTAATTTAAACCAAAATGATTATGAAAAATATTTTTTTACTCTCTCTCTTAATATCCTCGTGTTTATTTGATGTTTGCAAA
>CAZGRH010000061.1:0-8682 GCA_964527005.1 uncultured Muribaculaceae bacterium
CAACTTCTTGAAGAAGCTGTTGAAAAAATTCAAACAGGTGAAATTAAAGAAGATAAACCTGCAATTGTTGATATTAATGTTACAGCTTATATTCCTGATGAATGGGTAGGTTCTAAAGAACAAAAAATGATAGAATACAAAAGATTATCGGATGTTAAGTCTTTAAATGAACTTGAAATCATAAAATCGGAGTGGAAAGACAGATTTTCAAAAATGTCCGAACCCGTTGAAAATTTAATAAAATTGGTTCAACTTCGATTATTGGCGACTCAGGCTAAAATTTCTTTAATCAGAGAAGTTAATTCACAAATAAGAGTTTATACCGATTTATCAAAAGGAGAATGGAATCTTATACTGACAAAAGCAGATAAAAATATTACAAAATATATAAAATATACAATTGCCCCAAATACGTGTAACGACGGCATAGGAATTTTATTGATAAACGGGTCTTGCTTAAAATTTGAAAATATATTTAACATATTGTCTAATTTATTTTATCATATATTAAAGGTAAGATGTGATTATAATTAAAACTATAATAAAACTAAAAGGAGTCTTTATGAATAAAATAAAAATTATGACATTAGCGCTAATTTCAATGATTATATTTAGCGGATGTTCTTTTAAAAAAAACAGTAACGACATTGTAAAAATTAATAACACTGTGATTACTCAAAAAGAATTTGACAAAGCTTATGCACCGTTAGCGGAAAATAAAATGTTGGAACAAATGGGAATTGATTTAAAAAAAGATAAAGATAATCTTTTTTCTTTAATGCTTAGAGAAAAAGTTGTTTCCGAATTGATTGTTAAAGCTTTATTAGATGAAGAAATGGATAAAAGAAATATAATTGTTTCAAAAGAAGAACTTCAAAAAGCCGAAAAAGATTTAATTGATAAATTCGGAAATAAAGATGGTTTTAATCAGGTTTTAAAAACAAACGGTGTTTCTTACGATAAATTTAGAAAAGATTTAGAAGAAGAAATCAGATTAAAGAAATTTGTAGATTCAATTGCTATGGTTTCGATCGGCGAAAGTGAAGCGAAAAAATATTATGATGAAAATCAAGATAAATTTAAATATCCGAAAAGAGTCAGAGCTTCTCACATTTTAATTCTTGCAAATCCTGAACAAATAAAAGCAAAATTAAAAAAAGAAAATGAAGATATTGCAGATGAAGATTTAGAAAAACAAGCATTAGAGCAAATGAATGCAAAATTAAAAAAAGCTGAAGAATTACTTGTTAAAGTAAAAAAAGACCCATCAGGCTTTGCAAAAATTGCGAAAGAACATTCTCAAGATACAACAAGTGCCATTCGTGGCGGTGATTTAGGATTCTTTGCAAAAGAAGAAATGGTAGAAGCATTTTCTAACAAAGCTTTTTCAATGGCACCGAATACAATAAGCGAAATTGTTCAAACTCCTTATGGTTATCATATCATAATGGTTACGGACAGAGCCGAAGCAGGTGTTTTACCGTTTGAACAAAGCAAAAAAGATATTATTAATTATTTGGAAAGTCAAGATAAAGTTGACATTTTGAAGAACAAAATTGAACAGTTAAGAAAAGAAGCTAAAATTGAATTCTTTAATGAAGAATATAATCCTGAAGTAATACAAGAAAAAGTAAAAAAAGCAGCGGAACTCAATCCTGAAGCTAAAGAAGAATTCAATCCGCCTGTTGAAAATAAAGATTAAAAATAAAAACAAGGTTCGGGACAAAATATTTTGCCCCGAACTTTTTAATAAAAAAAACAAATAAGAGGGAAATATGTTAATTAAACAATCAGAACTGGAAGAATTATTAAGTAAATTAAGAAAACAAAATAAAACAATTGTAACAACAAACGGTTGTTTTGATATTTTGCATGTCGGGCATGTGAGATATCTGGAAAAAGCAAAGAGTTTCGGAGATGTATTAATTGTTGCATTAAATTCCGATAAATCGGTAAAAAGTATTAAAGGTGAGTCACGTCCAATAAATAAAGAAGAGGACAGAGCGGAAGTATTAAGTGCGTTAAGAAGCGTAGATTATGTGGTTTTATTTGACGAAAGTTCTCCAATTGAGTTATTGTTAAAAATAAAGCCTGATGTACACACAAAAGGCGCAGATTATACCGTTGAAACATTACCTGAAGCAAAAGGGATAATTGAAGCAGGCGGAAGAATTGAATTTATTTCATTTGTAGAGGGTAAATCAACTACTTCCATAATTAATAAAATGCGAAATTCTTAAAAAATTTGTGTTTTTTGCCTGCAGGTATTAAAATAGAATACACGTATGTATTATAAAAAGGGGATGTATAATGAACGAATATACGCTGGAAGAAATTTCACAAATAGTCGGCGGACTTTTAACAAAAGTCGAAGATGTAAAAATATCAAGAATCGGCCCGCCTTTGTTGGCTGATGAAAAGACATTGGCTTTGGCATTGAATGAAGATGAAATAGAAAATCTTGCAAATACAAAAGCTAAAGCTGCATTAGTACCTATAGGCGTAACATCTGATTTAATTTCTACGATTGAAGCGGAACGCCCAAGGCTTGCAATGATGAAATTGTTACATTTATTTTATATGCCGCCTGAAGCGCCTGTCGGCATTCATCCGACTGCGGTTGTTCATCCGACTGCAAAATTAGGAGAAAATGTTTCAATAGGACCTAATGTCGTTATATCAAGAAACGTTTCAATCGGAAATAATTCTAAAATATTGGCAAATACATATATCGGACGTAGTGTACAAATCGGTGAAAATTGTTTGTTCCATTCCGGATGTAATATCGGAGATAATGCAATTATCGGAAACAAAGTTATTTTACAACATAGCGTAAGTATTGCGGCTGACGGTTTTAGTTTCGTTACCGAAAATCCGAATAATGTTGAAAATGCGAAAACGGAAGGAAAAGCTAAAGACGATAATTCCGATCAAAAAATCTTTAAAATTCCGTCTATCGGTTCGGTTGTAATCGGTAATGACGTAGAAATCGGTGCAAATACTTGTATTGATAAAGGTACAATTGAAAATACGGTAATCGGCGACCAAACAAAAATCGATAATTTAGTTCAAATCGGGCACAATTGTAAAATCGGAAAAGGTTGTATGATTGTTTCGCAAGTAGGCATAGCAGGAAGTTGTGTAATCGGTGACAGAGTTGTAATTGCTGGTCAGGCAGGATTGGCGGATCATTTAAAAATTGGTGATGATTCCATTGTCATGGCTCAAGCCGGTGTTTCAAGAAGTTTTCCGGAAAAATCAATTCTTATCGGCGCTCCTGCGGTTTCAAGAAAAGATTTTATCAAGCAAATGAAAACCATGAAAAAAGCTGAAGAATTAATTTCAAAATTTAAAAAATATGAACATTTGCTAAAGGATTAATCAATGGCTACAATAAAAAAAGAAGTAATTTTAAAATCTGTCGCATTGATGAGCGGAGTTGAGTCACAAGCTCGTGTTTGTCCGTCCGAAAAAAAAGGAATTCGTTTCCATTATAAAAATGCAGAAGTACAAGCAGTAATTGATAATGTTGTATCAACCGAACATTGTACCGTTATTGGAAATGATGTTGTAAAAATTATGTTGATTGAACATTTTATGGCTGCTTGCGCAATATGCAGAATAGACTCATTAGACGTATTTTTATCTCACTTTGAATTACCTATATTGGATGGCAGTTCAAAACAATGGGTTGATGCATTTAATTCGGCAGGTATTGAAAATCCTGATTACAAAATGTTGTCAATTTCAGAAACTGTTCAATATTTAAACGGTAAAACACATTTGGTCGTTTTACCGTCAAATGAGTTAAATGTTACTTACGGAGTAAATTTTAGACACAAAGAATTGGCTAACAGATGGGTTTCGCTTGATAAAAACAATTTAAATGAAATTATTGAAGCAAGGACTTTCGGCTATCTTCGGGAATTGGAAATGTTACAAAAAGCGGGTTATGCGCTTGGTGCGAATATAGAAAATACTGTTGGACTTACAGAAACAGGATTTACCGTTGATTTAAAATCTCAAAATGAACCGATAAAACATAAAATTTTAGATTTAATCGGAGATTTTTATCTTGCAGGATGTAACATTTTAAATTTAAATGCTGAAATCATTGTTAAAGAAGCGGGACATACAGTTCATACTATTGTTGCAAAAGAACTTAAAAATAAATTAATTGAGGAGGCATAATGTCAGAAGATAAAATTTTAAAATTTGATATAAATGAAATCATGAAATTAATACCGCACCGTTATCCGTTTATTTTAATAGACAGAGTTACAGAGTGCGTTCCTGGAAAATATTGTAAAGGATATAAAAATTTAACAATAAACGAAGAATTTTTCTGCGGACATTTTCCTGACAAACCTGTTATGCCCGGAGTTTTGCAATTAGAAGCAATGGCACAAATGTCAGCAGGAATTTTAGCACCGTTACCGGAATACAAAGATAAATTGTTTTTGTATGCAGGGGTTGACGGAGTAAGATTTAGAAAAGTTATAACCCCCGGAGACAGATTTGATATTGAAACGGAATTAATAAAAATGAAAGGACCTGTTGCAAAAGTAAGTGCAAAAGGTTACGTAGACGGAAAATTAGCGGTTGAAGCCGAATTAATGTTTACAGTTGTTCCAAAAGAATAAATAAAAGGTTAGTTTAAAAAGGAGTTTGAAAAATATGACAATTCATAAAACGGCAATTATCGCAGAAACCGCTATAATTCCCGAAAGTTGTGAAATCGGACCTTATGTTGTAGTAGGGGAAGATGTTAAATTAGGTGAAAATGTAAAAATTTTAGCAAATGCATATTTAGAATATTGTGAAATCGGTGATAATACTACAATTTATCCTTTTGCAAGTATCGGTACCGCACCTCAAGATTTAAGTTATCACGGTCAAAAGACAAAAGCAGTTATCGGTAAAAATTGTACTATTAAAGAATATGTTACTATCAATCGTGGCGCAGGTGAGGAAGGTTCCGTAACAAAAGTAGGTAATAATTGTTTGTTTATGGCTTCTGCACACATTGCTCATAATTGTGTGGTCGAAGATGAAGCTATTTTTGCAAATCTTGCAACAATAGGAGGACATGTACATGTAGGTAAAGGGGCTTTTCTTGGCGGAATGAGCGTATTTCATCAAAATGTGCGAATTGGTGAATATGTAATTATTTCGGGTTTTTCCGGAGCAAGAATGGATATTCCTCCGTTCGCAAAAGCTGCGGGCGCACCTGCGGTTTTACATGGCGCAAATGTTGTAGGATTAAGAAGAAGAGGTTTTTCTAAAGAAGAAATTTTAAATATTAGAGAATCATACAGATTAATTCAGGCAAGAACAACAACAATGACCAATGTTTTAAAAACATTGGAAGAAAAATATTCAAGTGACGAAAAAGTTATGAGAATTGTTAATTTTATAAAAGAGTCAAAAAGAGGTATTTACCTTGGCAGAACATCGTCTGCAGTCAGTGAAGAGGTATAAAAATGGATAATTTATGGGAAAAATATGCCAAAGTTTTGGTTGATTATTCGGTAAATGTTCAAAAAGGCGAACTTACGGTTATTCGTACAGATTCACATTTATCCCAACCGCTTGTTAAAGAAATATATAAACAAGTGCTTTTAAAAGGTGCTCATCCTGTTGTAAGAATGGCGGTTGAAGGAATAAGCGAAGTTTACATAAAAAATGCTACGGATGAACAATTGGAATACATTGATCCTATGACGGAATTAGAATATGAAAAAGTTAAAAATATCATATCAATAGGTGCTCCCTTAAACGTAAAAAATATGACGAGAACGGATTCTAAAAAATTAGCAAAACGTTCAAGTATAACAAAACATTTATCCGAAAAAATGTTAAAACGTTCTTCCGAGGGGGATTTAAACTGGGTAATTGCTGATTTTCCCACAAATGCACTCGCACAAGAAGCTAAAATGTCACTTGACGAATATACTGATTTCTTAATTAAAGCGTGTTATTTACATTTAGATAATCCCGTTGAAAAATGGAAAGAAATTAATGAGTTTCAACAAAAAATTGCTGATTATTTGAATACAAAAACAAAAATCAGAATTGTTGGTGAAAAAACCGATATTACTTTTAATGTTTCGGGAAGAATTTGGAAAAGTTGTGCAGGTGAATGTAATTTCCCTGACGGTGAAGTTTATACTTCCCCCGTTGAAGATAGCGCAAACGGGCAAATATATTTTGATTTTCCGCAAATATATCACGGCAATGAAGCACAAAAGGTGTTATTAACCTTGAAAGACGGTAAAGTAATTGCTGCTAAAGCAGATAAAGGTGAAGATTTTTTGATTAATATGTTAGATATGGATGAGGGGTCAAGATTTGTCGGAGAAATAGCTATCGGCACAAATGAAATGGTTCAGGATGTAACCGGTAATATTTTGTTTGATGAAAAAATCGGTGGGTCGATACACATGGCAATTGGGGCTTCTTACCCTGATACCGGCGGTAAAAATGTTTCCGGCTTGCATTGGGATTTAATTAAAAACATGAAAAATGGCGGTAAAATTTACGCTGATGATGTTTTAATATATGAAAACGGGAAATTTATAATTTAACAACCTGTAGGCAAAAGGTAAGATTATTTGATAATCGATAATAATTTAATTGCATACGATTTTATGTCGGACTTTAACGGACCAAGCAGACAATACCCTTATGAAAATTATAAATCAGGTGTCTATCAGGGCGAAAGTCCGATATATAAATTTGGTCCAAAATCAAGTGAATATCCTAATTTAGCTTTGCCTTACAATTTGTTTGATGAATATGGAGAAATTATTCCTAACGGCTATTATATGGTGGTATTATCTTCGGATATGAAATTTTTAGAATTGTATCAAAGTAACGAATTAAAAGCCAGAGTAAAAGTAGTAAAACTTGTTGAAAAAATGTTTACAAAAGAAGAACTTGATGAGGAAGCAGAAATTACAAACCGTTTAGCTAAATTCAAAAATAAAAAATTAAAAAAATATCAAAAAGCTAAAGAAGATTTAGAAGCATTTGAACAAAGAGAGGCTGCAAATTCGTATGCAACGATTGAAGATTCCGGAGAAGGGTATTATATAATTAAATACAATTGCTTTGGAAAACAAGCAACCGCAATTGTTCAAAAATAGTATTTTTAACAAAAAAATGTTATTATTAAACAAAAATACTTAAAGGAGTAATGTATGTACAAACCGACTAAAAACATATATAAAATAAAAACATCACCTTATAATGATAATGAAAAGTTAGAATCTTTGTTAAACGAAATGTCTAACGACGGTTGGGATGTTTATACATTGCAGGAAATTGAAAATGATGACGGCATTTTTTATAATTGTATTTTTATTAAAGAAGTTGAAGCGGATGATACATCTGTTGAAAATGATGAATTATTTAATTTTAAGTCAGGAATTGAACGTTTAATAAATCAAGAACTTGATCCTTATGAGTTATGCATTGATATTCAAAAAAAGATAAAAGAAAAAAGACAAAAAATTAATCAGGTAAAAACATTGATTGATGGTACTTCAGAAGATTCCCGTTCTTTGTTAAACGAAGAAATTTCAAGACATATAGAAGAATTATCGGAATTAAAGAAAAAACTGGCAAAAGTTATTGTTCCCGATATCATGGAACAAAAATTAAAAATATCAAAATTAACACTTTCTGTATCCGAAGAATTGATTGATATTTTAGATAGTGAAAATGAATATAATATTTTATCTCAAATTGTTTTAATAAGACAAAATTTAACGGAAAAATTAGGATTTATCATTCCAAAAATTAACATAGAAATTGATGACGCACTGGATGAAAATGAATTTGCAATTAAAATCAGAGGAATTCCTGCGTATAGTGCGCACGCATATTTATCACATACAATGTTCTTTAAAAATGAATTAAGCATTGAAAAACTTCCCGAAAATTCTTATACGGACAAAGATGTAATTACTGATTTTGAAACTGTTTGGATTGAAGATGAAGATTGCAAAGATTACTGGGCAAAAGGTATTGAACCGATTGAATTTATTACAAGATTAATTGAATATACAGTTATAAAGCATATTGAAGATATTTTGGATTATTCTGATATTAATCGTTATATAGAAATAGTAGGTAATCAAAATTTATATTTAATTGAAAATATAATTCCTGATTACATGTCTATTGCAGAATTAAAATATATTTTGACAAATTTAATAAAAGAAAAAATTTCAATAAAAGATATTGTATTTATTTTTGAAAAAATAAATGATTTTTCTGATGAAACAGACAAAGAAGAACTTCTGGAAAAAATCAGAATTGCACTTTCAAGACAAATAAGTGCTTCAGTTGCAAATGACAAAGATAAAACAATTTACGCTTACGAATTATCAAATGACGCAATAAATTCTTTTTTGGATGATGAAGATAAAAATGAAGTTATAAAAATAGAAAGTAAAAAAATTGAAAAAATTATATCTGTTTTAAAATCAAAAGTACAAGAATATACCCCAAATGCAAAAGAAATTATTTTGATAGCGCCAATGAAATTAAGACACTTAGTATATTTAATATTTTCTCAAATGATACCGAATTTAAGAGTTGTAGCAAGAGAAGAATTGTTGTTTGAATATCCGCTTCAAATAATAAGTGTAATATAGTATAAAAATTTTGGGTTCG
>CAZGRH010000062.1:0-8600 GCA_964527005.1 uncultured Muribaculaceae bacterium
GCTATTGATTTTAACGAATTTATTGATGATTTCTATTCTCAATTAATGTCCTTTAAATCAATTAGCCAAAAGAGATTACGTTTTAAACTATATCGGAATAAAATTATACAACGGATTGAAAACAATATTGCTTTTTATTACGGTTGCTTGTTATGGGCAAAATATTTAAAAGAAGAATATTCTGACAATCCTCAAAATATAGAAGGTAATGTATTTTATAACATGCCAGAAAAAGTATTGAAAAATTATGATTATTTAATTCAAGTCGATTTTATGAAAAATTATTTTTCTTCTTTTGAAAAAGATTTTTTATATTATTGCGGAAAAAAATTTATTATTAACGAACAATGGGAAAAAATACTTGAATTATATACGCTTTTTTTGAAACAAAATAACGGTTTTATAAATGTTAAAACGACTCAAGATTTAAAAGTTCCTGAAGAAATAAAAGATTTAACAATTATAAGTAATATTCCCGAAATAATAAATTTGGCAATAAAGCAAAAAAAATTATCAACATTACTTGATTACATGCTTAAATGTTAAATGTTCTTTACGGTTGATTTTAATTTGTTTAAAATGCTTGATATACATTCTTTTTTCTTATATTCTATGTATGTGTATTATATGTGTCGGTTTTATGAGAGATAGTGAAAACATACCTTTTGAACAGTTAGCAAGTGATTGTGAAATAGTAAATTGTCACAATCCGAAGGAGTCTATCAATAAAATTTCGGCATTAAATGCATTTTATCCTAATGAATATCTTGTTTTAATATATAATTATTTTTTTGAAGTTTTTAATAATTTTGAAATAATTAATTTTTTACTTCAAAAAATAGATAAATTTAAAGATAAATCAAGTCGTTCCGTTTTAATTGATACATTAGTAATTAAAACTAAACTTTCAAACAGAATTTCCGATGTTGATAATTTAACAAGAATAAGAGTTAATATAACAAAAGCACTTGCAAATACGAAAGATTCGCAAGCGGTTTATCCATTGCTTTATTGTTTAAACAATGAAAATGAAAATTATAAAGTAAAACTTGCTTGTGCTGAAGCATTAGGAAAAATCGGCGACAGATATGCTGTTTTACCGTTAATGAATATTGTTGAGGATGAATCCGAAAAATCTATTTATGTTAAAGAATCTGCAGTTTCGGCATTAGGAATGATAGGTGATGAAAAAGCGGTTGACTCGCTTGTTTCTATTATTAATACGAAAAATAATTTTTTAAGTAAATTTACTTTTTTAAAAGAACGTGCATTGGAAGCTTTGAACAAATTGAGCTTTAAATGTGATAAAATATTTAAAGCTGCCGAAAAATCTTTAAATGATGAATCACCACAAGTAAGAATTAATGCAATTGAAGTTTTAATGAATTCTGAAGATGAAAGAGCAGTTGATTTAATAAAAAATATGTTAAATGATTCATCGCCGGATGTTGTTCAAAATGCGGTTATTGCACTTTACAATCTGTTGGGTGATGAAATTTTGGAACAAATTGTTAACAGTAGAGAAACTACTCATATTGCCAGAAATGAAGCTTTAAAATTACAAGATAATCTTAAAGATGAAGAATTTGAAGAAGAAGAAGAGGACGAAAATGACTCAAACGAAGATTAAATCAATAATTTTGCTTTCCGGCGGTTTGGATTCTGTTGTCAGCTTATCTAAAACATTTTTGGAATATAATGTTCAGCTTGCCGTTTTCTTTGATTACGGTCAAAAATCCTTAGAAAATGAAAAAAATTCATTTTTAAAAATAGCCAACTATTATGGACTTAATCATAAAATTATTGATTTATCACGGTTTAAAGATTTTTTGTCATCTGCATTAACAACAAACGAACAAGTTCCGTCTTTAAAAATTGAAGAATTAAATAATAAAAAAGTTGCGCAAAATGCAGCAAATGCAGTATATATTCCAAACAGAAACGGGTTATTTATAAATATTGCCGCTGCAATTGCTGATTTAGAAAAATATTCGCATATTATAATTGGTGCAAATAAAGAAGAAGCTCAAACATTTAAAGATAATTCTTCTGAATTTATAAATACGATTAATCTATCTTTGGAAAATTCAACAATTAACAAAATCAAAGTTATTGCACCTTTAATTAACATGGACAAAAATGAAATTATACAATTAGGGATAAAAAACGAAATTCCTTTTGAATTGATTTACAGTTGTTATAACAACGGGATAAAACATTGCGGTGAATGTGAATCTTGCCTAAGATTAAAAAAAGCATTACAATTTAACAAGCAAAATGATTTAATAAAAAAACTGTTTTAAGGGGATAGTATGCAAACATTATTTATTGATAAAGAAATAAAATACACCGGAAAAGAATTATCACCTCATTGGATTTATAAAAATTTTAATATAATGGGTGATGCAATAGTCGCTTTTATCGGAGAATGTGAAGTAGATTTATCACACATGGTTGATATAGAAGATGTTATAAATGATGAACCGATATATAGCAAAAGAATGCTTAGCATAATTGAAGAAAATTTTAATTCATCATTGGTTGAAACAGTTTATAAACAAAGATTGCTTGTTAATATTACCAAAGAATTAATCGAAAAAAATTATCCTAATGTTTCAATACGTCGCAGTGGCGATGATTTGTATGTTAATAACAAAAAATTATCTGTATCTATCGCAACAAAATCAATTACATCAACTTTAATTCATTTCGGTTTAAATATTATTGCAGACGGTGCGCCGATTATTGCAGCGGATTTAAAAAATGATGTAGGAATTGATAATATAAAGAATTTCGCAATTAGTATTTTAGAAGCTTATAAAGAAGAAGTTTCAGATATAAACAATGCAGTTTGCAAAGTAAGAGGAGTTTTTTAAATGCCTGAAAAAAATGAAACTCGTAAAAAATATAAAAAAATAAAGAATACTGCAATGCAAAATATTTCACTTTTTTTAGTTGTATTTATAATTTCTTTGGCAGCTTTATCATTTTTGGTTAAACTGTTCACGCCTAAAGTTGACGTTCAAATCGGAGATAATGAAACAGTTTTAATTACAGAAAAAGATATGGATGTTGAAGTTCGTTCTATTGATGAACGATTAAAATGGATTAAAATGGAAGATGAAATGCCGTCAGCTTCTATGAAAAATTCAATATCTGATATTGAGTTAGAACAAATAAAACCTGATAAATCTGATAAAACGGAAAAAGTAAAAGAAAATAAAAAAACGGCTATAATTCCCAAAATTGAAATTAATGATGATATTTTATCGGCGAAACGTCAAGAAAAAGTTCAAGAAGAAAAAATGACTGATTTTAGAAATATTCCAATATCTATGCCTACAGAAGAAGTTAAAACTGCTCCCGTTATTCCGTTGCCTGCTCCTGCACCTACCGTGACAAAAGTATATCTTGGTGAATTTACAACATTAGAAGAGGCAATGAATACACAAAAGAAACTTTCTGTTGATGAACCTGATTCGGTTCATTTTATAAAAGCAATGGGAAATAAATATGTTATACAAGTCGGTTCTTTTTCAAATAAAGATATTGCAGAGTCATATATTCAACATTTAAAAGCAAAAGGGTATAATCCAAAAAAAATGGAATCATACTAAAAAGAATGGCGAAATGCCATTCTTTTTTGTTGGTTATTGGTTTTGGTCGTCAGTTAATTTTATTTTATTATCCTACACCGCCGAATTTAGGCGCCGCATTACTTATTCCGCTTGATTCCGCTTGTTCGGCAGCTTCATATTGAGATTGTACGATTGATATTTGAGTTTCAATATTCTTTTGTCTTAATTCCAATTGATTATCCATATTTGAAAGTTGATTTTCAATATTTTTTGCATATTGTTCCGCTAATGCATTGTAATAATATTGTTGTGCTTGAATTTGTTGTTCCGCAGTTGCATTTTCTCCGTATAAATATGTACCGACATCAATTATGTTGCCATCTTCATCGGCTGCAGAAAAAGGATTTAATGAAACATATTGTTCAACACCTGCGTTAAATTGAGCATATAAATCATAATTTTGGAAGTCATTAACAATTTCATCAGAAGTGATTTGACCGTCTGAAATACTTGAGGCAAATGCCATCAACTTACTTCTTTCTTCCATAATGTCGTTCAATTCAAGTTGGAGATTATTCTTTTTATTTAAGTAATAAATTTTTTGCGCCGTGAATATTGCGTACATAACTAACCACCACTTCTTTGTTACTTATTAACTAACCCACATTTAAATAAAAAATTTTTTATCCAAATAATTGCCCAAACCGTTGTAATAAAACAAAAAATTTTGAAATTTTAGCCAAAACACCTGTAAATATTGCGTTTGAAGCGCATATTTGTTAAAAAAATTATTTATTCCGTAAATAAAAACTATTTCGTATTTATATTATTTGTATATATAGAATATATACTTTTTTCTTAAAATCCAACTTTACATTTTGTTACAATTCAGTTAATGTAATTTAAAAATCAATACGGTTTGACACTAGGATACTTACATTGTAAACTAATTATCGTTAAGTTAATTAAGGATATTCATATGTTTTTTTTATTAGATATATTTTATAAAAAAACAAATGGAAATTATCCTTTTTTTAAATATTGTCCCGAAATTTTTCACAAGCATTATTTTAATAAAAAAACAAAATTTTGTTTAGGATATGAGTTTAATTTAAAAGAACCTAAAACTTTTTGTGAAAAAATTCGTTGGTTAGCATTATATGAAAAACCTGAATTAAAAACAAAGCTAACAGATAAAATTTTAGCGAAAGAATATATTAATACGAAACTGGGAGAGGGTCATTGTGCAAAAATTTTAGGTGTCTATAATAATTTTGACGAAATTGATTTTAAAACATTGCCAAACAAATTTTTTCTGCAAGGAAATAACGGTTGCCAAATGAATTATTTTGTTCCGTCAAAAGTAAAAACTTATTTATATTCCGAAAATTTAAAAAAAGAAATAAAAAGATGGCTTAGCACTAATTTCTATTATCAAAGTTTAGAACCGCAATATAAAAATATAAAACCTATGATACTTGCGGAAGAATTATTTGAAGATTATAAACAAAATTACAAAAAAGACTATAATGTACACTGTATAAACGGAGAACCGATGTTTATAGGTGTACATCGTCAACGATATTATAACGAATTATATACTCTTGATTGGGAATTATACCCTTGTTATATAGGCACAAAAGTTGATTATGACAAATTACCCGAACCTGCATTTTTAAAAGAAATGATAGAATATTCAAAAATATTATCTAAAGATTTTTCTTATGTTCGAGTTGACTTCTATGCAGGTAAAAATAATTTATATGTTACGGAACTTACATTTCTTCCGTTTGCAGGCTTTATTCAATTTAATCCGAAAGAATATGATTTAAAATTAGGTGAAATGATAAAACTTCCTAAAATTTATAATTAAGCAAAGAAAGAGAGGACATTTATGGCAAAAGATTGTAGTTTTGATATTGTTTCTGACTTCGATAAACAAGAACTTGTTAACGCTATTGACCAAGTAAAACGTGAATTAACTACCCGATTTGATTTAAAAGGTTCAAATTCTGATGTTATTTTAGATTCTGATAAATCAGTAACAATTACTACAAATGACGAAATGAAACTTAAAAATATTGTAGATATTTTGCAAACAAAAATGATTAAAAGAAATTTAAGTATTAAAATTTTAGATGCACAACAAATTGAAAATGCTTTAGGCGGAAATGTCAGACAAGTTTTTAATTTAAGAAAAGGTTTAACTCAAGAATTATCAAAAAAAATTGTTGCGGATATAAAGAATACAAAACTTAAAGTTCAAGCCTCAATTCAAGGAGAACAAGTAAGAGTATCCGGTAAAGATAAAGATGATTTACAAGCCGTAATAAAAATGCTAAGAGAAAAAGAAGACATTTACAATATACCACTTCAATTTCAAAATTACAGATAACATTTAATTAATCAAAAGGTTTTACAACGGCATTAGAGTACTATGTAATCATAATGCCGTTTAAATTTGTTAATTAATTTATAAGAATGATAGCAGCACCAATAATCATTAATGCAGTTCCTATTATTTTCTGTTTTATATTTTTTTCTTTAAAAAATATAATTCCAAAAATTAAAGAAACAATTGAAGATAATTGAAAGAGTGCAAGTGCAAGCGATACTTCAATCTTTTCAAAAACAAAGTTGGTTGATAATTGCATTACCGACAAAGCAAGCGGAATTACAAGTATTATACCAATGTTTTTTATTGTTTGTATTGTATTTTTACATAAAATATTTGATTTTTGTATTTTTAACATATTTAATTTTTTTGAAGAAAAAGATAAAAAGACAAAAGAAAAAAGCATTCCCGTAAATGACCATAAAACAAAAGATATCATAGGATTAGACAATAAAATAATCTTTTTTAAAAAAGAAGCTTCTATTCCTGTTAATATCAAAGCGTAAATTCTTAGTCTAAAGTACTCTTCTTTAAATAATCGAAACGAAAAACCTGTTTTAGTATTTTTAAAAATTTCTTTACTTCCCAATACAATAAAAACAAGTCCGATAATTGATATAAAGTTAGGAATTTCATTAAGTATAATTAATCCGCTGACAAGACCAATCACGCATTTATAAGCATTAATAGGAGCAATAATTGACAATTCTCCGATTGATAATGCTTTTATAAGACAATATGTTCCGAGTGCACAAAGAAACCCAGCAAAAAGTACATACATCCAAAAAACATTTGAATATTGAGTCCAATTTATTTTTATAGCATAAGGTATTAAACAAAATGACATTATAAAATACGATGAAAAATTTATAAAACCTGCGGAAAATTGTCCGCTAATCGCCTTTTGTGCAGCGTTAGCAATCGGATTTGATATAATTCTTAAAAATACTGCAAATATTATTTGTATCATAATTTAATTTTATGTAAAAAGATATTTTTTGCAAAGATAATAATACGAATTGAACCTTGAAGCGTCTTATTATAAGCGTTTAAGGTTCAATTCGTTAAACAGATATTATTTTAAAGTTATTTATATTAAATTATAAATCTTTATACGAGCCTTTAAATTTATCAGAATAAGTTGTATGTAACAATTCATGTGCCAAATGAGAATTTGGAGTTTGCAAATATTGTTCATACAATTTTTTAATATCTGTATTTTCGTGTGATTTTCTGTATTCAAGTTCTTCAGAATCTTCTTTATAAAGTCCTTTTGCACGAAGTTCACGTTTTTCTATAGTGTTACAACTTACAGGTTGACCTCCGCCGTTTATGCAACCTCCGGGGCAAGCCATAACTTCAAGCAATTGAAAATCGGCTATACCGTCTTTTATTTCACGAATTGCTTTTTCTGCTTCTTTTAATGTTGAAACAACTCTTATTTTTACTTTTGTGCCTTTTATGTCAAGCTCAACAATTTTAGAATACTGTGATTGAGATACGCCTCTAAATGCATATATATCGTCTTTTTCAATATTTTCACCTGTAACCATATAATATGCTGTTCTTGCAGCTGCTTCAGCAACACCGCCTGAAGCACCAAAAATTGTAGCAGCACCGGTGTATTGACCAAACGGTGAATCTGCTTGTTGAGGTTCTATTGTTTTCAAATCAATACCTGCCGCTTTAATCATTTGTGCAAGTTCTTGAGTAGTTAGTACAAAATCAGTATCAAAAGCTCCGTTTTTAGAAAGTTCAGGACGCTTTACTTCCGCTTTCTTTGCCGTACATGGCATTATTGAAACAACCGTTATATTTTCATCAGTATAATCTTCTTTTGTTTTCGGAAGAATATATTTTACTATTGCCGATAACATTGATTGCGGAGATTTACAGGTAGATAAATGATTTATCATTTCAGGATGTTGAGTTTCTACATATCTGATCCAAGCAGGGCAGCAAGAAGTAAACAAAGGAAGATTTTCGCCTTTACTTAATCTTGAAAGAAATTCGGTTGCTTCTTCCATAATAGTTAAATCAGCGGCAAAATTTGTATCAAACACTAAATCAAAACCAATTTGACGCATAGCGGCATACAATTTCCCGATTACATTTTCACCGGACGGAATATCAAATAATTCACCGATTGCGACACGAACCGCAGGCGCAATATGAGCAACAACTTTTTTGGTTCTATCATTTATTACATCCCATACCGCATTTACTTCGTTTTTGACAGTCAATGCACCGGTAGGACAAACCGCCTTACATTGTCCGCAATATACGCAATCAACACTTGAAAGTTCTTTTCCGTTCATTGGTTGAACTTTTGTTTTTGAACCTCTATTTGCGAAACCTAATACACCTAAGCCATGATATTCACTGCAAGCTCTAACGCAAGCACCGCATAAAATACATTTGTTAGCATCTCTTACAATAGACGGATTTGTAAAATCAATAGGCAAATAATCCGTTAATTTTTTCTTTGAATATCTTAATTCTTTTATACCGTATTCATTAGCATATTGTTGAAGTTCACAAGTTCCGGAACGGTCACAAACGGTACATTCTCTGTCATGATTAGATAATAATAACTCTAAAACAGTTTTTCTTATTTTTCTGACTCT
>CAZGRH010000063.1:0-8414 GCA_964527005.1 uncultured Muribaculaceae bacterium
TTTGCTTGTTTTTTTCTAGAGTTCACACTTATTGTCATTCTTCCTCCGACAAAAATTTACTAACTTACTTACTTTCACAAATATATAAAAAATACTTTTATAAATTTATTGCCTTTTCTCTACAATTTTTTACAAATATTTTACATTTGTAAACAGAATATAAAATGTACTATTAACACTTTATCTTGTTCTGTTTTATGATTATAGCATATTTTTTTTGCAATTAATAGTCTTTTTAATAAAAAAATATGGCAATTTAAAAATTGTTTTTTTAATTATAGGTTACATTCAAATATATATTAAAATAAAATTTAACATTTTTTTACAAAAACTCTGTATTTTTGTTGTATGATTATAATATACTGGTAGATTTTGCACGTTTAACATGTTTTTATGGGAAAAAATTAAAATATTGTTTATTGCTTGTCGTGGATATTCCATGCCAATTACAATTGTTTCTTGGTTCGTCCCTTTTTTATTTTCTTATTTTGACAATGGGAATGTTTATTTTGGGTTGTTAGCGTTAATCGGCATTTTGTCATTACATTTGGGTACAAATATTTTTGATGATTTTATTGATTACTCGAGAGAACTTTTTGAAGTTAAACAAGGCAAAAAAGATGAAATAAACTTACAAAAAGGCAAATGTATTTGTATTATTAATGGTGATTTAACGCTTAAAAACGTATTTTTTATTTCAATATTGCTTTTTTCTTTTGCATCGTTAATTGGTATATTTTTCTTGAAATTATTAGGGTTAAAACTTTTATACATAGTTATTCCGACTGCAATTTTATGCTTGTTATATCCAATTCTTGGCGGTTATTACTTAGGTGAAATTATTGTCGGTATAATTTATTCGCCATTCTTATATATGGGTGTTTATTATGTAATGACGGGAAATTTTTCATCAGACATTTTAAAACTTTCAATATCTACAGGGTTGTTAGTAATAACCGTATTATATAATCACATGTTACTTGACTATAAAACGGATTTTAAAAACAGAAAACGTACATTATGCAATTTGTGTAAATCAGAGTTAAACGCTTATAAATTGTTGGTAATATTGGTTTTATCAGCGTATTTAAATATTGTAATTTTAACAATTATCGGGAAATTAAGTTATACATATTTATTGACTTTATTATCAATTCCTTATGCAATAAATCTTTTAAAAAATATGAAAAAACACGTAATTAACGAAAATTCGGCTATTGAATTTAATCCTTGGTTTTTTGGTAAGAGAATAATAAAAAACACTCCGGAAGAAAAGAAAAATTTTCTTTACAAATTTATGTTGGCGGAAAATTTGTTAACCGCTTTTACAATAGTATTATGTATCGCAATTATTATAGATAAAATAAAGTAATGTATATAATTGAAAAACTAATAAAAGTATATATCAAGTTAAAAGAAAAAATTAATAAAACTTCAATTCCTTATTATAATGAAGAACAAGAACTTGAAGATGTTATAACTTGCGAACATAATTTTATGCCGATAGATTCAACGGGAGAAATATTATCGTGCATAAAGTGCGGATATTTAATTTCGAAAGAAAAATACATTAAGAGAACAAAAAACAAGTATAATTAAAATTAATATTTTACATATTATTTTTAAAGAAACAAAGAACTGTTGTAAATAATTCATATTTAATGTAGAATTTTATAGTAGTTAATATATTTGCACTGAACATTTTATATTGGTATAATTAAGCAAGAAAATATTCTAATCAACATGTATTTTTTAAAGGAAATAACAGTTAAATCCGATGGGTAGATTATTTTGCAAATAGCAAAAAGCACGAAGGGGCATTCAAATGTATGTAAATAAGTGTATTAAATGTGGAGCCGAATTTGAGACAAAAAATCCAAAAAGAGTAATTTGTCCTAATTGCTTGTATTCAGATAAAAAATATACGGAAGGTTTGTCGCAAGAAGCGGCAAATGCAGGTAATGAACAACAAAATTCTTCTTATTCTTTTGGTAATGATGAACCGAGAGAACAAAGAAGACATTTTGACAGAAATGACGGATATCAAAGAAATGACAGACCTCAATATAGCAGAAACAACTATAACGGGGGACATTCAAACAGATACAATGACAGACCGAGGGAAAACAGAAATCAAAATAACGGACAACGACCGTTTAACAGACAAAGAAATGATTATAATCAACAAAATCAAGGCGGACAAAGAAGGGGCGGTTTTAACAACAATCGTTCAAATAATTTCGGCAGACGCTCGATGAATAACAGACCTAAACCTCAGCGTCAAAAACAATTATTAGTTACAAGAGAACAAATTGAACAAATTGAAATTTTATATAAAAAAGCACTTCCGCTGCCCAATCCTGACATTCATGAGGTAATAGGACAAGCGATAGAACTTGAACCGAGAAAAGTATTTTTCGGAATAAATTTAGTAAGACAAAAACTAATGTTGCCTAAATTACCTTTCCCGAAAAGAAAACTTGCGGTATCACGGGATCAATTATATGCAATTAAAAGTTTATATGAACCGTTGTTACCATTACCGCCTATCGGTTGTCACAAAATAATTGCGGCTCAATTAAGAATGGATGAATGGAGAGTTCACGTTGGTATTGGTTTAATCAGAAAGCAAATGGGACTTGACAGATGGAATCAAGAACGTGAAGATGCACCTGCAGAATATAAAAAATCGAAGTAATCACTATGAATGATAACCTAATTTCAATAGCTAAAATTTTAAATTTTCACGGAATAAAAGGTGAAGCAAAAGTTGGTTTTTCCAAGAACAGAGAACATCAAATTGAAGCTTTAACATCTGTTTTTGTAAAAAAATGTGACGATTATAAAGAATTAACGGTAAAAAACGTCAGATTTCATAAACAATTCGCAATAATTAAGTTTGAAGAATTCAAAACAGTCAATGATGTAGAAGAATTTAAAGGTTGTGATTTGCTGATATCCAGAGAAAAAGTTGAAGAATTGCTTTCTGATGATGAATATTTGATATCCGATTTGATAGGAATGGATGTTTATGATGAAGACGGCGGTTGTATTGGTTCCGTGAGCGGAATAGGTGAAAATTTAGCGAATAATATATTAGTTATAAGAGATGCCAATAAAAAAGAACATTTAGTTCCTTTTGTAAAAGAATTAGTCCCGATTGTTGATTTAAAAGCAAAAAAGGTTGTTATTAATAACATAGAAGGTCTGATAAGTTGAAATTTGACGTTTTGACATTATTCCCCGAATTAATAAAAAATGCGTGTGATTATAGCATTATAAAAAGGGCAATTGACGGAAAAATTATTGACTTGAATGTTGTTAATCCTCGTGATTTTACACTGGACAAACATAAAAAAACAGATGATACTCCTTATGGCGGTGGTGCAGGCATGTTGCTTTCATGCCAACCGTATTTGGATGCTTTAAAATCCGTAGAAAAAAATGTTAATTCCGAAACGATTATAATGAGCCCGCAAGGTCAAGTTTTTAACCAAAAAATGGCGAAAGAATTTGCGAAAAAAGAACAAATAATTATAATTTGCGGTCATTATGAGGGGTTTGACGAAAGAATTATAAAAAAAAGTAATGCAACAGAAATATCAATAGGCGATTTTGTTATGACCGGAGGTGAATATCCGGCTCTTTGTATAATTGATTCTGTAACCCGATTATTAAAAGGAGTTTTGGGTGATGAAAATTCATTCGAATTTGATTCACATTCCGATGGACTTTTAGAACATCCGCATTATACAAAGCCACGAAGTTATGACGGTTTACAAGTTCCTGAAGTTTTATTATCGGGAAATCATCAAAAAATAAAAGAATGGAGAAGACTTCAACAATTTATTAATACAAAAAATAAACGTCCCGATTTGTTTAAAAAATTTATAAAAAGTGAATTATCGGATTATGATAAAAAAATTTTAAAAGACAACAATTTGCTATAATTTTTTAATATATAATTAATAATTAAAGTAAATTTACCAAAAGAGGTATTTATGAAAGCTGCTATATTAAATAATAAAATATTCGAAATAAAAGAAATAAATAAACCTAAGCTTGAACAATACGGCAAAGGCGCAATTGTAAGAGTTTTCGGTTGCGGTTTATGCGGTTCCGATATTGTAAAAATAAGGACGGGAAAAGCTAAAGACGGTGCGGTTCTCGGACATGAAGTAATCGGGCAAATAGTTGAATTAAACACGGATGTAAATTTTAAAGTTAATGATAAAGTAGTGCTTGGTCATCACGTACCTTGTTTTAATTGCAGGTATTGTTGGCATGAAAATTATTCAATGTGCGAACATTTTAAGAAAACGAATATTTTCCCCGGCGGGTTTGCCGAATATATATTTGTATCGGAAGAACATTTAAAAAACACTGTATTTAAAGTTCCTGAAGATTTATCATATATAGAAGCTTCTTTTTTAGAACCTTTGGCTTGTTGCATAAGAGCGGTAAAACGAGCAAGAATAAAAGATAATTCAAATGCCTTGATTATTGGATTGGGTACTGTCGGTTTACTGATGGGACAGGCGGTCAAGGCTTTCGGTCACAAAGTGTACGGTTGCGATATTTTACAAGAAAGAGTTAATTTATCAAAAAATTACGGATTTGAATTTTCTTTTACAACGGGTGAAAATAATAAAAACTTGTTGGAAGAAAAAGAAAAAATTACAAAAATCGGTTTCGATACTGTATTTTTAACGGCTGGCTCTTATAAAGCAATACAAACTGCACTGAATAGCGTTCGTGACGGCGGTACAATCATTGTTTTTTCAAGTATTACAAATCTTGACGGTTTTTCAAATAATGATATTTATTACCGAGAATTGACCGTGATGGGAAGTTATTCACCATCACCGATGGATTTGGAAGATTCTATGAGTTTATTAAGTTCAGGTGCTGTTAATGTTAAAAATCTTTCGGCGAAATATGATTTGGATAAATTAAATATTGCGATACAAGATACTTTGTCAAATAAAATAATGAAAGCGTACATCGAATTATGAAAATGAAATCATTACAATTTTACGCTCCTTTAAAAGTAAATTTAGAAGAAATTGAAATAAATGATCCGCAAGAGGGAGAAGTTCAAGTTAAAATTATGGCGGCATTAACTTGCGGTACGGATGTAAAAACATACAGAAGAGGACATCCTGTATTAATAAAAAAAGTTCCGTCGGGTTTTGGACATGAATTTTCGGGTATAATTTCAAAAGTCGGAAAAAATGTTATAGGTTTTAATGTTGGTGACCGTGTTGTCGCTGCGAACAGTGCGCCGTGCGGTGAATGTTTTTTTTGCAAAAGACAAGAATATAATTTATGCGAAAATTTAAAATTTTTAAACGGTGCTTATGCGGAATATATAAACATTCCGGAAACAATAGTTAAAAGAAATTTAATAAAAATCCCTGATAATTTAAGTTTTGAGAAAGCGGCATTTGCTGAGCCATTAGCGAATGTTGTACACGGTTTAGCACATACACAAATTAAAGAGGGGCAAAGTGTCGGAATTATGGGGCTTGGACCTATCGGATTAATGTTTGTAAAGCTTGCGAAATTAAAAGGTGCAAGAGTAATAGCGGCAGGACGAAATCCTTTAAAATTAAAATTAGCCAAAGAATTTGGCGGTGCTGATGAAGTTATTGATTTAAATAAATATAAAAATCCTGAAAAAATTTTTATAGATTTTTCTGATGAAAAAAAAGGATTGGATGTTGCAATAGAATGTGTCGGACTTGTTGAACTTTGGGAAATGATGTTTTCTGTTGTCAGAAAAGGCGGAATAGTGCATTTCTTCGGAGGTTGTAAATCAGGAAGCAAAGTATCCCTTGATACTACAAAACTTCATTACGGTCAAATAAAAACCTTGAGTGTTTTTCACCATACACCACAATATTTTAGAGAAGCACTTAAATTAATTGAAGAGGATAAAATTCCGGTTGAAAAGTTAATTACGGAAACAGTTAGCTTAGAACAGGCTGAAAATGCCCTTGTTAAGCACATGAACGGTGAAGCAATAAAAATACTGATTAAACCGTAATTTTATAGTATAATGTTTTTACTGAATTTAAATTGGAATTTTATGGGATTATGAATAATTTTCAGGAATTAAAAGATAAAATTACACAAAGTAAAAATATCATAATTTTTTCACACGTAAATCCTGATGGTGATACATTAGGTTCTAATCTTGCGTTAAGTTTGATGATAGAAAAGTATTTTAACAAAAAAGCAGATAGTGTTTTTGTAGGGAAAAATTCTAAAATCTATACTTATTTACCGAGTTATGAAAAATTAATCGGATTAGAGAATGTAGATGAAAATAAAATTTACGATTTGGCAATATCAGTTGATGTTGCGGCAAAAGACAGAATGTTATCAGCAGTTAATGTTTATGATAAAGCAAAATTTAGAGTTAATATAGACCATCATAAAACAAATATCGGTTTCGGAAATTTAAACATTATAGATGAAAATGCGGCTTGTGTAGGTAGTATATTATATAAAATATTTATTAATTGGGGATTTGAAATTCCGCTTGAAGTTGCAAGATGCTTGTATACCTCATTGATGACGGATACAGGTTGTTTTAAATATGATAATACGACCCCCGATACATTTATTCTTGCAGCGAAACTTGTGGAACTCGGTGTTTCTCCTGTTCAAGAGTATAGAGCCTGCTATGAATCAAAACCTCAATCTTTAATTCAATTTCAAGCACACGTGATTTCAAATACACAATTTTATGAAAACGGTAAAATTGCAATTACAAAGATTACAAAAAATGATATAAATAAATTTAATGCAAGTGATGATTATTCCGAGGGCATTGTTGAAGAATTAAGAAAAATAAAAACAGTTGAAATTTCTGCACTGTTAAAAGAAAGTTCGGATGATTGTACAAAAATAAGTTTAAGAAGCAAAAATAAAGATTTAACACCAATAGTATCTTATTTCGGTGGTGGCGGGCATGCATTTGCGGCAGGTTGTACAATAAAGAAACCTATAGTAATAGCAACGGAAAAATTAATTGAAAAAATTAAAAGTGAATTATGATAAAAAATTATGCAAAATCATTAACGAATAAAATATTAGATCAAGATTTCTGCGGAGTAGCTGCCGAAATGGCTTTTTGGTTCATTCTTGGGCTTTTCCCTTTTTTATTATTTCTTACATCGTTATTTGCTTGGGTAGGGAAAAAAACATTAATAAGTCCAATCATAAGCTTTATTACAAATATTGCACCTAAAGATGTTGCAAGCTTAATTATTAATACACTTAATGAAGCTATGATATTTAAACAAGGTAAACTTATTGCTATATTTGGATTATGTATTACGATTTTTCTTGCTTCTAACGCTATTGCGGTAATAATAAAAGGTTTGAACAGAGCTTATGCAATAGAAGAAACAAGAAGTTTTATATATACTCGAATACTTTCTATAATTATGGTATTCATGAATTCGTTAGCTTTGTTTTTGGCAGTTAATTTGATTGTTTTAGGCAGAGTTATATTAGATTTTATGATGAGCTATACAGGTTTATCCCAACTTTCGATTGATTTAATTTCAATACTCAGATGGCCTGTATCTTATTTAGCTTTAACGTTTTGTGCTATAGGAAATTATTATCTGTTGCCGAATATTGGCGGAAAAGAAAAGCTTAAATTTAAAAGTGTAATTCCGGGAACAATGTTTTTTAGTTTCTTTTGGATGTTAGGTTCTTGGAGTTTTTCGATTTATTTAAGTAATTTAAATGCATATAATAAAGTTTACGGAACAATCGGGGCATTCGCAATATTGATGGTTTGGTTATATTATACTTCATTAATTGTCCTTATTGGCGGTGAAATTAATTCTCGAGTATATAATAAACTAATTTGTAAAAATAATTAAATTTTTTAAAGCTTATATTTGTGTAATTTTGTGTACGACATTGCTTTTAAGTTAAATGAAACAATATTTTCCCCTTTTCAAAAAAAACTTTTTTCTTTGTTACTACCGTTTTTTTTAATTGCTTCATGCATAATAGCTGACATTTTAGCCGCACCGTTATGGTTTAAATGATCTGCATCCATAAAATTATTATCTTCAAATTCTTTAGAATCGTATAAATTTAAAATTTGAACATGAGAATACTTTTGACAAATTTTATATAGCCGTTCAAAGATTATATTAGAATTCGGCCAAACTTTTTTATAGCGTTGATGCATAGGCGGTAAAACAAAATAAAGGTTTTGTTCGTTTTCTTTTGTTTCTTTAATAAGTTTTACACAATAATCCATTTGATTACTGCTTTTTTGATTTATTTTGAAATGAGCAAGCGCTCTTTTGTGAATTTCATTAATATTACGTTTGGTATTAATACATGAATAATTTGCTTCCCCTCTATAATTATCAGGCAAA
>CAZGRH010000064.1:0-8364 GCA_964527005.1 uncultured Muribaculaceae bacterium
GTCGATACAGATATTTTGGTTGCTGCAATTAATGATTGCGATTTGTTTCAGTATATTTTAAAACCGTTTGAGCCTGAAGAATTAAAACTTACTGTTGAAAAAGGCATTGATAAATATTCAATGGCAACAAATAATAAATTCTTTTATAATGATTTAAGAGAATTGTTTTATAAAACTATTGTGGCTATATCGAATGCGCTTGATACAAAAGATTCGTACACAAACGGACATTCTTTAAGGGTCACTTTATATTCTTTGATATTAGCTGAGCATTTGGATTTGACTCAAGAATTTAAGGAAGAATTAGAAATTGCAGGATTATTTCATGATATAGGAAAGATTGCTATGCCTAAAAGTATTTTATGTAAAAACGGCAAGCTTACCGATCAAGAATTTTTGGTTATGAAATCTCATCCGGTAAAAGGTGAAAGGATTGTAATAAATATAAAAAGATTACAAAAAATATCCGAATGGATAAAAGCACATCATGAAAAATGGGACGGCAGAGGCTATCCTGATGGTTTAAAAGGAGAAGAAATACCTTTAGCAGGGAGAATAATTGCGCTTGCAGATACTTATGACGCAATGACCTCTACAAGACCATACAGAACGGCACTTTCTCATGAAGTTGCTATATCTGAGGTTAAACGTTGTTCCGGCACTCAATTTGACCCGAATTTAGCCGAAATATTTGTTTCGGTTGCTGATGAAATTAACGAAGCAAGAAAAAATTCAGAAGAAGCTTATTTTAAATATTCTTTATTGGCAAAAAAAGCTGAAATGAATTTTACTACAACTTCTATTCAAGCGAGCTGACGGAAACTGTTATTTTATCTCCAAAATTTTTTTCGAGTACTTGAGTTAAATCATTACAAGCGTTTGTCCAAAAATTTGAAGAAACCAATACTTTTACATCTTCTCCGTTATTATCTGCTTTAAATACTAACGGGTCAGTGCCTTTGTATTGCGCTAATATATCTTTCATTGCCATTAAAGTTTCAAATTTAACTTCATTGTTTAATGATATTGTAACTATATTGCTATTTTCAACAGGTTTAACGCTTTCAACAATTATTTGTGCTTGTCCTTCTTCTCTTTTTTGATATTTTCCCGACATTATAACTTTTTTTTCGGATTCTATTAACGAATTAAATGATTGCAATACTTTATGAAAAACTACGAAAGGAATTTCGCCCGTTAAATCTTCAATATTACCTGCTTTTAAAAATTTTGTAGGGTCTTTTTTTGTAGCAATTTGGCGAACCGAACTTAATAAACCGCAAACGGTAACGAAACTATCGTTCGGTAAGTTTTCCAGTTCATTTATATTGTGTGTCGTCAGAAACGGTAATTTATCTCGAATTGATTCTAACGGGTGGCTTGTGACATAAAATCCCAACAATTCTTTTTCAAATTCTTGAATTTCTTTATCGGTAAATTCTTCATCATTACCATATAATTCAAAAGATTGCATTTGATAACTGTTTGCGGATGAGTTGCCGTCAAATCCTGAAAATAAACTGACTTGCCCAAGCTCTCTGGCTTCTGTTTCTTTTGAAGCGGCATTTAGTATGTTTTCTATATTGTTAAACAGTTTTTTTCGGCTTGGTTCTAATGACACGAAAGCACCTGCTTTTGTGAAATTTTCCATTGCTTTGCGGTTGACTACACGGGTATTAAGTCTTTGCGTGAAATCAGCGATAGATTTAAATTCTCCGCCGGATTTTTTTTCTTCAATTATTGCTTTTAATACAGCATCTCCAATCCCTTTTATTGAATTTAAACCAAATCTGATTTCATTATCTCCCGGAGTAAATTCCGAATTTGATTTGTTAATATCGGGTGGCAAAACGTTAATGCCTGTTTTTTGTGCTTCTGCGATATAAAGTTGAATTTTTTCCAAATCATCTTTTGAATTTGAAAGCATAGCACAAAGATATTCAATAGGATAATGTGCTTTTAAATAAGCGGTTTGGTAAGCAACAAATGCATAACAAGCTGAATGCGAACGGTTGAAACAATAACTTGCGAAACTTTCAATTTGTTCAAAAAGTTCAATTCCCGCTTCTTTTGTCATTCCTTTTTCGGTAACTTTTTCAATAAAAGGACCTTTTAATTTTTCCAATTCTTCAGGATGTTTTTTTGCCATAATACGGCGAACCATGTCTGCTCCGCCGAGTGAATAATCAGCTAATACTTGGAATATTTGCATAATTTGTTCTTGATAAACAAGTGTACCGTAAGTATCTTTTAAAACGGGTTCTAAAAGCGGATGAGCATATTTAATTTCTTGTCTGCCGTGTTTTCTTTCAACAAAGTCTTTAACCATGCCTGAGCCCAAAGGACCCGGACGGAAAAGTGCAACTAATGCACCTAAATCTTCAAAAACAGATGGTTTTAAGTCTTTTACAAGTTGTTTCATCCCCGAAGATTCTAACTGGAATACACCATCCGTATTTCCCGAACTTAACATTTTAAAAGTTTCTTCATCATCAAGCGGAATATGATTTATATCAAGTTCAATACCGTGTCTTTCTTTTATCATATCCAAAGTTTGCATGATGATGGTTAAGTTTTTTAATCCAAGGAAATCCATTTTCAAAAGACCGATTTTTTCGCAATCTTCTTTCGGATATTCTGTAATAACATTTCCTTCTTTTGCGTATTGTACGGGAACAATTTCATTTAAAGGGTGGTGTGAAATAATAACACCTGCGGCATGCATGCCCGTGTTACATTTAATTCCCTCTATATTTCTTGCTTCATCGATAATTTGCTTTAAAAGTGCGTCTTCATCGTAATATTTTTTAAAATCGGGAGAAATTTCAAGAGCTTTATCAATTGTCATTCCGACTTCTGCAGGAACTGATTGGCTGACTTTATTGGAAACTTCAAAAGGAAGATTCATAACTCTTGCTACTGCTTTTATTGCCGCTTTAGCAGACAAAGTACCAAAAGTAATAATTTGACAAACTTTATCTTTTCCGTATTTTTGAGTAACGTAATCAATTACACGTTCACGTCCGTCACCAAAGTCAATATCCACATCGGGCATGGATATACGTTCAGGGTTTAAAAACCTTTCAAACAATAAATGGTGTTTCATTGGGTCTAAATCAGTAATTCCCAGTGCGTAAGCAATTAAACTGCCTGCGGCACTTCCTCTTCCCGGACCTACAGGTACGCCGTGTGTTTTTGCATAATTTATAAAATCCCAAACAATAAGGAAGTATGCATCAAATCCCATTTTGTTGATGATTTCAAGTTCGTATTTGCAACGTTCTTCCAATTCGGGCGTTATTTCTTCATATTTTTCGGAAATACCTTTTCTTACCAAATAACCCAAATATGACGGAATTGTGTGATTAGGCGGAACATCAAATGACGGAAGAATATTTTCTCCCATTTTTATTATAACGTGGCATTTATCGGCAATTTTTGCGGTATTTTCAATCGCTTCTTCAAATAAATCACCGTCCATCCATTTAAAAACTTCTCTTAGTTCTTCGGGAGTTTTAACATAAAATTCATTATTCGGGAATCTAAAACGTTTTTCATCTTCTTTTAAAGCGTTTGTTTGAACACATAACAAGGTATCATGCCACGCTGCGTCTTCTTTTCTTAGATAATGGCTATCGTTTGTAATTACCATCGGAATATCGAGTTCTTGGGCTATTTTTATTAATTCAGGATTTGAGCGTTTTTGTTCATCTAACCTATGGTCTTGTAATTCTATGTAATAATCATCTTTAAATAAATTTTTATACCATTTTGCGACATCACGGGCTTGTTCTTTGTTGCCGGCTAAAATTTCTTGAACTAATTCTCCCCGAATGCAAGCGGAAAGACAAATTAAACCTTCTGAATGTTTTTCTAAAATTTCTCTGTTAATACGAGGTTTATAATAAAAACCGTCAATATGAGAAATACTAACCAGTTTTACAAGGTTTTGGTATCCTGTATTATTTTTGGCAATTAAAACCAAATGATAAAGAGTTCTGTTTAAACTGTCTTTTTTTGTAATATCTCCGTGGTAAACATAGAACTCACAACCCAATAATACTTTAAATTGCCGCTCTTTACTTGCTCTGTATATTTCCATTGCACCGCACATATTGCCGTGGTCGGTAATGGCAACTGCTTCAAAATTATTTTCTTGAGCAAATTTTATATATTGTTTGTTTCTTATTGCTCCGTCAAGTAAACTGTATTCAGTATGTACATGCAACGGTACATAACGCATTAAATTAGTCCTTCCCTCTGTTTAATATTAATTTACCACATCAATTGGTAAAAATAAATTGAATTTCTTGTTTTGTTAGTAAATTTTTACGTTTTTATTTAAGAATAATAATGAAATTTTTTAAATAAAATTCGTATTAATTGATTGTTTTAATGTTTGCTTCTTGGAAATGTAACTAAAAGTTTACATAAATTAATTAACAAGGCAATTTTTTTCTTTTTTTAATCTTATAGTCTTTACAATGAATATTAATTTGATTAACAGAAATTATATAACTTCACTAAAACCTAAGTGTGAAATTGAAAAGAAGTTAAACAAAGTTGGAAAAAACGAAGTAATGACTTCTTCTCGATTAATGTCGGTGCCTTTTTCCGCTATTCAAGGATATTTACCATCTTTCGGCGCATTGGCGGTTTCTTGTCCCGAATTTGAAGAAACGCAATCTATTACAAATAAAAATGTTGATTTTTCAAATTCAAAAGAATTTGCAGCGTATTTAGACAAAAGGCTTAATGAAGATTTAATGGTAATGTCTGCTAAAGATATACAAAATATAATAAATTCCGTTTCTGAAAAAACAGGGTTGGATGAAAAATCTGTTGCGCAAATAACTTCAAGATTAACTCAATTTTCAAGTTATGCTCAATTGCCGGCACTTCAAAAGTTTCTTGAAGAAGAAGGTATAGTTGAATTATCTTCAATATGTACACATACCGTTACATTATCGGATGTTTTAAATTACTTATCTGAACATAAACATCAGATGAATTTTAATAATTATAAAACTCCTTTTCAACCGTATTCGGGGGTAATCCTTGATGATGTTTTAGTTGACGAATTGGCAAAAGCAAAAGAAAAAATTGCAATGGCGGAGGCTAAAGACAGATTTGCTATTTATAAAATTGAAAATGCATTGGAATATGAATTGCTTGATAATATAAACTCTCATAATAACAGTTTTTATATTATAGACGGTTGGAATGTTAAAATAAACGGAAAAGATGTTTCGTACGGAATGTTCGGTACAAAAAACTCTTTAGAAGAAAATGTAGAAGAAATTGCAAGATATATTCAGGAAAATAAAGTTTCGATAGATGAAGCTTTAAACGGTGAAATTATAAAACAGGCAAAAGAGGTGCTTGGCAAAAATACGCAGATTAAGGTGATAAAAAATCCGTTTGCAGACAGATATGTAAGTGCTTATTCAATTTCAAAACGAATGACACCTTTAAAACCAAGTAAAGAACATATTAAAGCGGTAATAGATTGTTATTCTGACAAAGTTTCAAAAATTTCAAATGAAAATAAACTTGCCAAAAGTATTTTATCAAAATATTTGGATAAAAACATTGCATGTTTTTCAGCACAAAGACTTACTGATATTTTGCAAAAGAAATATGCTACAATTCAAAATTTAGTTGAAAATCATTTAAATAAGTCAATGGATGATGTCGTTTTTGCAATACCGGCAAAATTTAAAAGTTTTTCATTGATTACATATCAATTTTTGAAATCAAACAATATAAAACCGGAACAGGTTATTAATTATGACGGTTATCCGAATAATAATTTAAATTTAAAGAATAAAGTTGTTGTTGTATTAGATGATATAGTCGGATCCGGTGATTCTTTGGTTCAACAACAATTCCGTTATAGTAGTTTGGAGTGGAATGAACATAAAAATTCAATGAATATTATATTTGCACCTATTGTATCTTTAACTGAGGGCGCAAAAAATATAAAGAATTATATAAAAGCAAATAATAGAGTAGAAAAAGATTTCTTTGTACCCAGTATATTGATTTCTGATGTTGATAAATTGGCATCTGATTTAACTTCGGAAGAAGCTGAGTTTTTATTTGATGAGAAAAATTCAAAAAAATTATTTGGCAGAGTCGGTTATTTAGGCGCTACTGCATGTACTGCAATGCCGTATATGTTGCCTGATAATAATTGTGAAGTTTCGAATTCTTTGTTGTTCCCCGTTTTAAATGACAAAAGAGGTTCTAAACAAACAATTTATGATAATTTGGAAGACGAAATAAAAAAATATATGTAAAACATATTTTAGGATACAATTTCGGCAATTAACTTATCATTTTCAAAAATTTTTTTAAGTTTTATTTGTTGAATGCTATCTTTATAACAATCGTTATCATCAATTAAAACATTAATATAATTTTTTGTAACACCTTTTAATAAATTAGTTTTTTTATCTCTTCGTTTTTCTATAATAACTTCATTTGTTGTGTTAAGATTTCTCTTTAAAAAGTTTTCCAATTTTGTATCGGAAATATTTTGAATAATTGTGACACGTTTTTTCTTTTCTTCTTCTTTTATCTGATTAGGTAATAAATCAGCGATTGTTCCTTTTCGTCTTGAATAAGGGAATACATGAATTTTCGATAACCCTAAATTTTCAAGGTTTTTACGTGTCGTCTCAAAATCATCAAAAGTTTCGTCGGGAAAGCCGACAATAATGTCACAACCTATAAAAGCGTTTGTAAATTTTTTGTTTATATATTCTACAAGAGAAATAATTTGTTCCGCAGAATATTTTCTGTTCATATTTTTAAGGGTTTTATTGCAAACTGATTGTAATGAAAGATGAAAATGTGGGCAAAATTTATCAGAATTTGCTAAAAAGTCTATAAAGTTTTCATTTAATTCTAACGGATTTAATGAGCCTAAACGGTATCTTCTTATATCAGTTTTTTCAATTTCTTCCAGTAAATTTTTAAGAGATAATTTTGGAGAAAAATCCATTCCCCATTGTCCTATGTGAATTCCTGTTAAAACTGTTTCGTAATAACCTTCTTTTGCAAATAAGTTGATTTGTTCAATGATGTTTTCAATTTTATTGGAACGATTTTTCCCTCTTGCAAACGGAATAGTACAATAACTGCATCTGTTATTACATCCGTCTTGAATTTTTACGGAAGCTCTTGTCCTTTGTGTGTTATGCAATTTTTCATATCTGAATAAATCATGTGAAAAAATATCGGAAACGCATAATTTTTCTTCGTTTAAGAGAATTTGTGCTATGTCATTTTTTTCGTAATTTCCGATTACAAAATCAATATCAGAATATTTTAAAAGGTTCTCTTTTTGTAATTGCGCCATACAACCGGTAACAATTGTTTTTATATTCGGATTTTCTCTTTTTGCTCTTCTTATGAAAGACAAATTTTTATTATCGGCAATATGTGTAACCGAGCAAGAATTTAATATATAATAGTCCGCAAGTTTTATATCATCAATTTCTTTAAAATTATTTTTTGTTAAAATTTCAGCTATTAAAGCTGATTCAACTTGATTTGTTTTACATCCTAATGTTTTTATAACAAATTTTTTCATACTGTTATTATAATTAAAAAATTGAATTTTGAAAATGCATTAGAAAAAGTTGAAAACGATGTAAAAGAAAAACAGAATGAAAAAGCAGAAAATGAAATAAAAAATAATGTATATAATAAAGATTCATCAGAATATAAACAACTAAGAGAAGATGCTGAAACTATTGTAAAAGAAGCTATCAGAAAATCATATCCGCATTTTTCAAATCGACAAGTTAATAACTATTTTACTAGAGTAACAAAAGGAAAATATAACAAGTTACAATCTCAAAAAATAGCTGAAAAAATATTGACAAATGGTTGCAAAAAGAAAGACCCCAAAAAGAAGTTTTTAATACATCCATTGGACGCCGTTACTTATCCGGCGGAATACTATCACCCAATTAAATAACCCGTTTCAATATCTGTCATAATAGGCGAAGCCGTTGAAATGATAGGTCTTGATAATTCTGATAAGTTCTTTAAGCCTGAAACTCCAATTTCTCAAATGCTTACGCAATTAGAACAAATGCCTGAACCAATGCAACAACAATTAGCTCCAGTTATCCAACAAGCAATACAAGGATTTATGCAGAATATGCAAATGCAACAAATGCAACAACAAGCTCAACAATTGCCAGTTAATGGGGGTGTGTAATGAGTTTTACCGATATTGTAAATAGTCCATATTTAACGCAAGAAGATAAAATAAAAGCTATTAACGACTTCGTAGAAGCTGAAAGACTTGCAATTGATGAAGAAAATAGAAAGGCAATGAACAGAATT
>CAZGRH010000065.1:0-8329 GCA_964527005.1 uncultured Muribaculaceae bacterium
ACAAGGTATGATTCACGTTCCTATCGGTAAAATTCAATTTACATCTGATGATTTGTTAAAAAACTATATTACTCTTGCAGATGCGGTTTTAAGAGCTAAACCGTCAACATCTAAAGGTGTATATTTAAAATCAGTTTATTTAACAACAACAATGGGACCAAGTATTAAACTTGATGCAAAAAACGTAGCTGCTGAAGTAAAAGAAAGCGTACAATAGCAAAGTTTTTAATGAAAAAGAGTACATCACTTATATAAAAATGATGTACTCTTTTTTATATGGCGGGATTTATCTATGGCAAATAACAGAAAAATAAATGAAAAAATAAAAATTAATTTAGCGGTAAGTATTTTAAAAGTTTTTTTTCATATCGAAAAATACTTAATCAGGTACAAGCACATTAATTATCCGAAAATGCAATGTATTTTTTCTATTTGGCATGGAGAACAAATGGTAGTTTATGGTGTTGATAATAAAGAGAAATTTTATGTATTGGTAAGTGCATCCAATGATGGAGAAATTATATCAAATGCAATGAATTCAATAGGATTGAAAACAGTAAGAGGTTCTTCAAAAAGACGAGCGGTTGCCGGTTCTTTGGAAATATTGGAAAAATTGAAAAATGGTGACAGTATCGGAATGATGGTTGATGGACCGAAAGGTCCGAAAGGAAAAGTAAAAGAAGGTATTGCATATATTGCAAAAATGTCAGGTGTTCCGATTGTTCCCGTAACTTGGGCTGCAAAAGATAAGACACTTGTTGAATTTAAATCATCTTGGGACAATTTAAGAGTTCCTATCGGGTTATGTCATACAATTGCTTTATATGGAGATCCTATTTATATACCCGAAACTGCAACAAAAGAAGAATTAACCGAATGGTGTTTAAAAATAGAAGATGAAATGAACAGAATAAACAGAGATTTAAAAGAAAATTATACCGTATATGAAAAATTTAATGTAGAGGAATAATTCTTTAAGTTTCATTTTTTATAGCTATTTTTATTACATTATCTAATTTATTTTCAAAAATATTATAAGCTTCTTCAATATTTTTTAATGAAAATTTATGTGTAATAAGAGGTGTTGTGTCAATTTTTCCTTGTTCGATTAAAGACAGTATTTCTTCACAGTCGCAAGCATCGACACCACCTGTTTTAAATATTAAATTTTTTCCGTACATATCAGGCAACGGTAAAATCATTGGTCTATCATATAAGGCAACAATAGTAACGATAGCATTCGGTCTTGCACACTGCCATGCCAGTTTAAAAGTTTCTTCCGTTCCTGCTATTTCAAATACTACGTCCGCACCATTATTATCACATTCTTTTTGTACCGTATTTAAACATTCTTCGGGAGTAGTTATTATTATTTGCGGATAATGTTCTTTTATAAAATTAATTCTGTGTGTATCTTTTTCGCAAATGATTATTTTTTTAGGATTTTTAAGCATGGTGCATAATAAAGTACAAATTCCGGTTGGACCTGCGCCGATAATAAGAATTGTATCATCAGTTTTTATTTCAGAAATTCGTGTCGCCCAATATCCTGTAGCTAATATATCTCCGACAAAAAGAGCTTGCTCATCGCTTACAGAGTCAGGAATTTTATTTAAACCTTGATTTGCAAACGGCACTCTTACATATTCAGCTTGACCACCATCAATACGGCAACCAAGTGCCCAGCCACCGTTTGCATTCGTGCAATTATTTACATATCCGTGTTTACAAAAAAAACATTCTCCGCAAAATGTTTCGACATTAACCGTAACTCTGTCACCTATTTTTACGTTTTTTACGTCGGTACCGATTTTTTCTACAATACCTACCATTTCATGTCCTATCGTTATTCCGACTTTTGCTTTTGGAACGTAGCCGTGTTTAATGTGCAAATCACTTGTACAAATACTGCTCATTGTAACTTTGATTATTGCATCTTGTGAATTGATAATTTGCGGTTTTGCTTTTTCTATTAATTTAAAAATCCCTTTATCTTGATAAGTATACGCAAGCATTGTATTCTCCTAAATATGTTTTAGAGGTATGATACCACAAATTTACATTTAAAAAAATTTCTATTTGGTTATGTTTAAGGTAAAATCCTTGTATAACAGTCGGAGGATTTATATGATTAATTCAGTACAACTTAATGATTTTAAAATCGGCGGAAACAAATTGACTATATTGGCAGGACCTTGCGCTATAGAATCAAAAGATATTTTATTTAAAACTGCCGAATACTTAAAAAAATTAACAGAAGAACTTGATATAAATTTTGTATTTAAATCTTCTTATGATAAAGCAAATAGAAGTTCAATAAAATCATACAGAGGTCTTGGAATAGACAAAGGACTTCAACTTTTAGAAGATGTAAAGAAAGAATTTAATGTGCCGATTGTTACGGATATTCATAATCCAAATGAGGCGGTAATTGCTGCTGAAGTAGCTGATATAATTCAAATTCCCGCATTTTTATGCAGACAAACCGATTTATTGGTTGCTGCCGCAAAAACAAATAAAATAATCAATATAAAAAAAGGACAATTTCTGGCACCTCAACAAATGAAATCAATTGCAAACAAAGTAAAAGACTCGGGTAATGTTAAAATTACAGTTACGGACAGAGGGGTTACTTTCGGTTATAATAATTTGGTTTCAGATATGAGAGCAATTCCTATAATTCAAGAAATGGGCTATCCTGTTATTTTTGATGCAACACATAGTGTACAACTTCCTGGGGGATGTGGTGAAAGTTCGGGAGGAGAACGAAAATTTGTTCCAGTACTTGCAAAATCAGCAGTAGCTGCAGGCGCTAACGGACTATTTTTTGAAGTTCATCCGGAGCCTGATTCTGCATTATGTGACGGAGCAAATATGATAGATTTTAATCAAGCAAAAGAAATATTTTCTATTTGTAATGATATTTTTAAATTAGTGAATTTAAAATAAAATCATATTTTATTGAACAATATATCTTGCGTGTGACCACGGATAACCTTGAAGAATTTGCCAATTATCAAGCATTATTAGTGCTGCGCAATTGTTTCCGTTTGAATTTACATTGCAGTTATTTATATCTGAGTTTGAAATTAATTCTTCTCTGGGCAAACCATATCCAAGCGGAAGCAGTTTACCTTCAAGTTCGGGATTAGCCCGATTTTTTATGAAATATTGAAATACAAAAATATCACGAGCTACAACATTTAAGCGTTTTTTACCGTTTGTATCGACATAAAAATAAACAACTTTGTAATCATCATGAGAAATTGTTTGTAGTGCAATAAACATTCCGTCATTTAAATAAAATCTTACCCAAGTAGAATTAAGTGATTTTTCTGTTCCGTCAAGTTCTTTAAAAACAAAAGCGCATTGTCCGTGAGTGGAATTTTTACAATCCCTGAGTAAAATAAAAGACGGCTTAAGATAGTAAGAAAAGAAATTATAAGATCCACTTTCGCTCAAGTTGGAATCTATATCCCAATTTGAACTTGAACCGTTTAATGCAACGGACTTAAAAAATGCTTGAGATATTATCGAATAAGCTTTTTCTAGTCTTACAACAGTTTGGGTTTTATTATAGTCAGCAGCAAGCATGCCTGCTGCTATAGTAAAAACAATGCCTACAATAGCAAGTGTTATAAGGGTTTCAGATAATGAATAAGCCTTTTTAAACAATTTTTTCTCCCATTAAGGAATATTTGTTCATAACTGACATTAATTCTTCTTCTTCTTGTTTATCTAAAGCGACTAATGGCATTCTAACAAATTTTTTGATTATTTTGCAAGTTTCTAATAAGTATTTAACAGGAACCGGATTAGGCGCCATAAACAATTTTTTGAAAATCGGATAATATTTCAAATGAATAGCAAGCGCTTCTTGATTGTTGCCGCCTTTAAAAGCTTTAATCATTTGTTTTATTTCGTTTCCGATTATATGAGAAGCTACGCTAATAACACCGTATGCGCCTAAAGATAACATTGGAAGTGTTAAACTGTCGTCGCCGCAATATATTACAAAATCCGACGGGCATAATGATTTTAAATCGCTGATTAAATCTAAATCTGCATTACTTTGTTTTACCGCAACGATGTTTTTACAATCTTTTGCTAATTTTGCGATTGTTGCAGGTTGCATATTTACACCTGTTCTTCCGGGAATATTATAAAGAATAACAGGTAAATCAACGGAGTTTGCTATTGCAGAAAAATGTGCATACATGCCGTTTTGTGACGGTTTATTATAATAAGGAACGACGGATAAAATTGCATCTGCACCAAGTTCTTTTGCTCTTATTGATGATTGAATTGCCGTAGCAGTAGAGTTAGAACCGGCACCCATTATCAATTTTACACGATTATTTGCAACTTTTTTGACGAATTTAAATATTTCTTCTTCTTCTTCATGCGACAGAGTCGGTGTTTCGCCCGTAGTTCCTGCAACTAAAATAGCATCCGAGCCGTTATTTATCAAATGATTTACCAATTTTGCCAATGCATCAAAATCAATTGATAAATCTTCTTTAAATGGTGTTACCATTGCGGTAATAACTTCACCGACATTATATCTCATTTTATCTTTCTCCCATATTCTTTTAATAATTAAAATACTTGCATTTCAATTACTTTTTCTGCAATTCTTACTGTATTAAGTGCGGCACCGATTCTCAAATTATCGGCTACGCACCAAAATGTAATTGCATTACCCAAAGCTATATCTTTTCTTATTCTGCCCACATATACAGGGTTTGTTCCCGCTATTTCAACAGGAGTCGGGAATTTGAAATTTTTCACATCATCAGTAACTTCTACACCCCAAGCATTTTCCAGTAATTCTCTTGCTTTTTCTGGTGTTAATTCTTTTTCAAATTCAACCGTAACTGCTTCGGAATGACCTACAAATACGGGGACTCTGACTGCGGTACAAGAAATAGGAGTATCAGGAGCTAAATGAAGTATTTTTCTTGTTTCATTTGTAACTTTCATTTCTTCTTTTGTATAACCGTTTTCACAAAAATCATCGATTTGCGGAATACAATTGTATGCAATCGGTTTTTTAAATTTAACATTTTCAAACGGACGATTTTCATTAACGGCAATAGTATTATTTCTTAATTCATTAATTGCAGCTAAACCGGCACCTGATACCGATTGATATGTACTTACTATCATTCTTTTTATGGTTGCAAAATCGTGTAAAGGTTTTAATGCTAACATTAATTGCGAAGTGGAACAATTCGGATTTGCAATAATTCCTTTATGTTTTTTTATGTCTTCATCATTAACACCTGCAATAACAAGTGGTACATCTTTTTCCATTCTAAAAGCACTGGAATTATCAATATAAACGCAACCTCTTTTTACTGCTTCATGTGCCAATGCCAAACTTGTTGAGCCGCCTGCCGAGGCAAGTACAATGTTTATTCCCTCGAACGCATCAGGAGTCGCTTCTATTACGGTATAACTTTTTCCTTTAAATTTTAATTCGGCCCCTGCACTTTTTTTACTTGCCAAAAATTTTATATCTTCAAATATTACATTATTTTCTTCTAAAATTTCTAAAATATGTCTGCCTACAACTCCTGTTGCACCCAAAACCCCAATAACCGGCTTTCTCATTTCATAATTTCCTTTTTTGATAATTGTAACCAATTGTAATTATCCGACAAAATGGAGTTTTAGACAAGTATTTACAATAATTTTAAAAATTGCAAATTTTATTTTTATTAAATATTTTTAATAAAAAATAAAAAATATATTCCAAATACTTTACTACAAACAAAATATGTAGTATAATAATCTTGTTATTAATGTTTCGGCTAGTGTAAATATTGCAAGTTCTTAAATCTTACTTTTATAACTTGCATTTTTTTTGCCGATTTTTGAATTTTTGAAGTTTTTATAAATTTAAATTACCAAGTTTGTAATTTTTTTGTTAAGCATGTAGTCTTTTAAATTGTTTAATGTCTTTTCAAGTATTCTGTCTACAGCTTCTTTTGTATCGTAAGCTATGTGCGGTGTTGCCAACACATTGGGAAGATTTAAAAGTTTATTGTTAATTAAAGAAATTCTTAAATTTTTTAAATTAATATCCGCCCCTGGGCGTTTTCCGGAGATTGTTTCTTCAAATTCCAAAACATCTAATGCAGCACCTTTTATTTTATTATCCAATAATGCATTATAAAGTGCTTCCGTATCAATAAGTTCACCTCGTGCAGTGTTTATAATTATTACATTCTTTTTCATCAAATTTATTTTTTCTTTATTAATTAAATGATATGAATTTGAAGTTAACGGTGCGTGTAACATTATTACATCACTTAATTTACATAAAGTATCCAATGTTACATATTTTGCATTATACTTTTTTTCAATTTCTATATTTTCAAAAATATCAAAACATAAAACATTCATAGAAAATCCTTTTGCAATTTTTACCGATTTTTCACCAATTGCGCCTGTTCCTATAATTCCGACAGATTTTTCAAATAATTCCGTGCCGAAAGTTTCGGGATACATATCACCCGATTTTAATTCGTTTTGTGCATAACAAATTTTTCGTACCAAACCTAATAAAATCCCGAAAGAATATTCTGCAACCGTGTAATCTCCATAATGTGGCGTATTTGCAACTAAAATTTTATTTTCTTTACAGTATTCTAAATCAATATGACTATATCCTACAGAACGTGTAAGTATTAATTTTAAGTTTTTAAATTCTTTAAGAATTCCTTTTGTTAATCTGGAGCCTGTAAAAACGCTTATAATTTCTGTGTTTTTTTCAAAATCGTTTAAAATTTTTTGAGGGAATAATTCTTCTTCACAAAATTTTATATTATATTTTTGTGATAATTCTTTTTCAAAAAAATCTTTTTCGTAAGCTTTTGATTCGTAAAATATTATATTTTTCATTGTTATCTCCAATTTGAAAGATTTTAGCAGGAAATAAGGTTGCTTAAATTCGCTAAATGGATAAATATTTTAAAATTAATTAAAATAAATTGATTTTAGTCTGTTTTATTATTACAATTATGCGGTAAATAAATATTGGAGCTTATATGGACGGAAATAAAATTATAGTAACGATTTCAGGAAAAGACGGTGTGGGAATTGTAGCTAAAATTTCAGCCACGCTTGCAAAATATAATGTAAATATTGAAGATATAAGACAGACTATTATGCAAGGTTGTTTTATGATGTTTTTATTGGCGGATATAAGTCGGGCGAATAATTCATTTAAAGAAATAAAAGATGCTCTTTCTTGCGTGGGAAAAGAACTTGGAATGGAAGTTTGGACACAAAAGAAAGAAATTTTTGATAAAATGCACACAATATAAGGATAAAAATTAATGTCTTTTTTTAACGAAAAATCTATTATTGAAACAATAAACATGATAAAAGTTCAAAATTTAGATATAAGAACTGTTACATTGGCACTAAGTTTGCGTGATTGTTGCAGTAATGATGTTAGAGAAACCGGCGATAAAATATATAATAAAATTATTAAATATGCAAAAAATTTATGTAAATATGCGGCAGAAATTGAAGAAGAATATTCTATTCCGATTATAAATAAAAGAATTGCAATAACGCCTATATCTTTGATAGGAGAATCTTGTAAAGAATATGATTATGTTTATCTTGCAAAAATATTGGATGAAGCGGCAAAAGAGGTTAATGTTAATTTTATAGGCGGGTTTTCAGCTTTAGTTGAAAAAGGATGTACAAAAGGTGATATTGCGCTAATTGAAAGTATTCCCGAAGCATTGCGGCAAACGGAAAGAATATGTTCTTCCGTTAATTTGGCGTCATCAAAAGCGGGAATAAATATGGACGCAGTAAAAAAAATGGGGCAAATTATAAAAAAATCTGCAGAATTAACAAAAGAAAAAGATGGTTTAGGTGCGGCAAAATTAGTTTGTTTCTGTAATGCTCCAGGAGATAATCCGTTTATGGCAGGCGCCTTTCATGGATATGGCGAGCCTGAATGTGCATTAAATATAGGAGTAAGCGGCCCAGGGGTTGTAAGAGCAGCCGTTGAAAATTTGCCTAAAAATGCAGATTTTGGAGAATTGGCAAATAAAATTAAACAAATAGCATTTAAAATAACATCAACAGGTGAACTTGTAGGACGTGCAATGGCACAAAAAATGAATATACCGTTTGGAATAATTGACCTTTCTTTAGCACCTACACCTGCTATCGGTGATTCAGTCGCAGGAATATTCCAAGCAATGGGGCTTGAACATGCCGGCGCACACGGTACAACCGCAGCACTTGCGATGTTGAATGATGCGGTTAAAAAAGGCGGTATAATGGCAAGTTCTTATGT
>CAZGRH010000066.1:0-8281 GCA_964527005.1 uncultured Muribaculaceae bacterium
TTCTATTCTTTTTCACAAACGGTAGTTAAAGAAATTATGGTGCCTCGTCCTAAAGTTACTTTTGTTGATGCCGAAGATTCTTTAGATATTTTAATTGATTTAATAATCGAAAAAGGACATACACGTATACCGATTTATGAAGGTACTGTTGATAATGTTATCGGAATAATTAATGCAAAAGATGCACTTAGAGCTTTAAGGGATAAATTAAATGAAAAAGAAAATTTTGAATTAAAATCTCTGGCTCGAGAAGTTATGATTATTCCCGAAAATAAATTTATCAGTGATTTATTGAGTGATTTTACGTCTACAAAAAATCAAATAGCGGCAGTTGTCGATGAACACGGAGGAATTGCCGGAATTGTTACTGTTGAAGATATTATTGAAGAAATTTTCGGTGAAATTTATGATGAGTTTGATGAAGCTCCGACTCCCGAATTAATTAAAATTGATGATTATACTTTGAATGTTTCTTCTCAAATGGATATTGAAGATATAAATGAAATTTATGATTTAGATATTCCTAATGAAGATTTTCAAACAATAGGCGGGTATGTTTTTGGATTGTTAGGCAGAGAACCTGAAATTGGGGATAAAATCGGAGATAAAAATTTGTCGTTTGAAGTTATAGAACTTGATGGAATAAGAATTTCAAGGGTAATAATGAAAAAAGATACGCCGTTTGTAAACAGAGAAAATGAAGAAAACTCGGAAGAAAACAATGAAACATTATAAATTCGGATATACTGCGATAATAGGCAGACCTAATGTAGGGAAGTCTACAATTTTAAACCGATTAATCGGACAGAAAATAGCAATTGCCACAAATAAAGCACAAACAACCAGACACAGAATAAACGGGATTTTGACAACTGATGAAGCACAAATTGTGTTTATTGACACCCCCGGAATTCACAAACCGTTGGATAAATTGGGTGAATGTTTGGTTGACGAGGCAAAAAGTGCGATACCTGATGTTGATTTAGTTATTTTTGTCGTTGACGGTTCAACGTCAGCAGGCAGAGGTGATAAGTGGATTGCCGAAAATATTCTTAAATCCTATAAAGGTGAAATGATAATAGTAGTAAATAAATATGATTTGGTAAAAGATGTAAAAAAACGTGAGGAAAATCTTTTAACATACAAAATGCTATTTGAGAAAAATTATCCTTGCGTAAAAATTTCAGCGAAAACAGGCAGAAATTTTGATACGTTAATTACAAATATAACAAGAAAATTGCCTAAAGGTGAAAAAGTTTATAATGAAGAAGAAATTACCGATGAAACAATGAGAGATATTGCAAGAGAATTAATAAGAGAAAAAATTCTTTTGTATACTCATGATGAAGTTCCTCATAGTGTTGCGGTTCTAATTGATGATTATAAAGAAGAAGAAAATATTGATAAAATTTCGGCAAAAATAATAGTAGAACAAGAAACTCAAAAAGGAATAATTATTGGTAAAAACGCTTCTATGTTAAAAAAAATAGGAACGGAAGCCAGAAAAGAAATAGAACATACTGCAGATAAAAAAGTTTATTTGGATTTACAAGTAAAAGTTGTTAAAAATTGGAGAAAAAAATCTAAAGAATTGGATGGAATGTACTAAAAATTAGTACATTTTTTATTTTTGAACTACAATATATTTTAAGGGTAAAGGATATTAAGATGAAGCATTCAAAATATTCTGCAGTTATTATAGGTAGCGGTATAGCAGGACTTTATGCTGCAATTAAACTTCAAAAAGAAGTTGAATTGCCGAACGGTATTCTTATTATCACGAAATCACAATTAATAGAATCGAATTCAAAGTATGCACAAGGCGGAATGGTTTGTGTCATGCCAGAAAACAAAATTGATTCTTGCGAACTTCATATAGAAGATACTTTAATAGCAGGTGCAGGTTTAACGGATAAAGACGTAGCAAAATTTATTTCTACTCATAGTGCTGCTGTTGTTAATGAACTTCAACATTTAGGCGTAAATTTCGACAGAGATGAAAATAATAAATTAAAATTTACAAAAGAAGCCGCACATTCTGTTAACAGAATTCTCCATTCCGGCGGCGATGCAACTGGATATTGCATAGAAAATGCACTTGTAAAATATATTATGTCTTTAAAAAATGTTGAAATATACGAACAAACCTTAGCCGTAGAACTTTTAAAAAATGAAAAAAATATTTGTAAAGGCTTAATAGCATATAATTATAATGAAAAAGAATATGAAACAGTTGAAGCGCCTGCGGTAATTATTGCAACAGGCGGTGTTGGTCAATTATACAAATATACAACAAACCCTGATATTACGACAGGTGACGGAATTGCCCTTGCATACAGAGCCGGTGCGGTGGTAAAAGATATGGAATTTGTACAGTTCCATCCGACCGCATTTTCTTTGGGTAATAACGGAACAATGTTCCTTATTTCTGAAGCAGTAAGAGGCGAGGGTGCAAAACTTGTTGATAAACAAGGCAATACGTTTATGGAAAAATATGATAAACGTTTAGAATTGGCGCCTCGAGATATTGTCACCCGAGCAATTTATAAAGAACTTCAATTAACCGGCGCAAGAAATGTATATTTAAATGCAACCCATATAAAAGAATTAAAATTCGAAAAAAGATTTCCTACTATTTATTCAAATTGCAGAAAATATAAAATTAATCCGTCAAAAGATTTTATTCCCGTATCACCATCAGCGCATTATTTTATGGGCGGAATAAAAACTCAAATTAACGGAACAACTTCCATTAAAGGTTTATATGCTATCGGAGAAGCTGCTTGTACGGGATTGCACGGGGCAAACAGATTGGCTTCAAATTCTATATTAGAATGTGCGGTAACTGCTTATGAACTTGTAAATTATCTGAAAACAGTTAATTTGGAAAACAAATTTATACAAGATAATTCTATAAGAAAAACAATCGAATTTTATGAAAGCAATTTGTTTTCTAATGATATTCCCGATATAGAAAATTTATTTACGGATTTAAAATCTTTAATGTGGGATAATGTCGGAATTGTCAGAGAAGCTGCGAAATTAAATGAAGCAATTGAAAAAATAGATTTAATGATAAAGGATTTCGGTTATACATACAAATGTCCAAACAGAAGTCATTATGAAATGCGTAATATGTTGACAGTAGCAAGACTTATTGCGGAATTTGCACTCGCACGTAAAGAATCAAGAGGCGCACATTTTAGAAATGATTATCCGAATAAAGAACAAATCGGAAAATCGCAACAAAAATCAATTTAATTTATGTATGAAAGGTAGACTATGAGCGGAATTTTACTTCAAGAGTTTATTGTGGAAGAACATGTTAAAAATGCATTAAAAGAAGATATTGGTTTTGGAGATATTACAACTGATTTTTTGGTTGACGACGAACAAATCACGGCAACGGTAAATACAAGACAAGACGGCATATTGTGCGGAATTGATATTTTTGAAACAGTATTTAAAATACTTTCAAAAAATGTAAAAATTGAAAAATTTTATAAAGATGGGGATAAAATAAAAAAAGGTGATACAATTGCTATTTTATCAGGTTCTGCAAAAACAATTTTAACGGGAGAAAGAACCGCATTAAATTATATTCAACGTTTAAGTGGTATTGCGACCGAAACAAATAAATATCAAACCGCAATAGGTAATAATAAAGCGAGAATTACCGATACTCGAAAAACAACTCCAAATTTCAGAATGTTTGAAAAATATGCGGTTGCAATCGGCGGTGCAAGATTACACAGATTTAATTTATCCGATTGCGTTATGATAAAGGATAATCATATACGGTTTGCAGGTTCAATAACAAATGCGGTAAATAAAATTAGAGAAAAATTATCACATACACATAAAATTGAAGTTGAATGCGATACTTTCGAACAAGTTAAAGAAGCATTATCGGCAAAAGCAGATATAATAATGCTTGATAATATGGATTGCGATACTATGCAAAAGTGTGTTGAATTAATAAACGGTAAAGCAATTGTTGAAGCCAGCGGAAATGTAACTTTATCAACTGTTCGTGATATTGCCGAAACGGGTGTTGATGTAATTTCTTCAAGTGCGATAGTAGCAAAAGCAATGACTTTAGATATTGCTTTGGATATGTAATGTTGCGTTGTGACTATTTTTGTAGCACAATGTTTTTAAGGGGTTACATGCTTGAATATAGTAGTGTTTGTAAAACAAGTTCCTGATACTAACGATGTAAAATGGACCGAAAATAATAATATAGACAGAGCCAAAATGGAATGTATTATAAATCCTGTAGATAAAAAGGCTTTGGAAGTTGCTTTACAATTAAAAGAAAAGTATCAAGCAAATACTTGGGCAGTTACAATGGGTCCGGTTAAATCAAAATGTATATTGGAAGAAGCAATTGCAATGGGTATTGATAATGCGGTTTTACTTTGTGATTCTAAATTTGCAGGGTCGGATACTTGCGCTACTTCAAAAGTTTTGGCGGCTCGGATTAAAGAAAAGTTGCCGAATACCGATATTATTATATTCGGACAAACCGCAATTGACGGAGAAACTGGACAAACAGGAATTTCAACTGCGACAAGATTAAATTTTCCTTGCATTACTCAAGTATCTGAAGTTATTTCGATTAGTGAAAATTCAATAATGTTAACTTGTGAAAATGAAACAAGTAAAAAAACGCTAAAAGTACAACTTCCTGTTGCTTTATGTATAAATAATTATGTCTGTTCTCCGAGATTGCCTAAAATCGGCGGGTATATAAAAGCTCAAAAATACAGATATGAAACTTATAATTTGATAGATTTAAATTTAAAAAGTACGGATACCGGTGTAAAAGGTTCGCCTACTTTTGTTTCAAAAGTATTTAAATCAGATAATACACGTGTCTGCAAGATTATAGATACAAGTGATGATTTGATTTTCGAAATAAAAGGAGTTATGCAAAAATAATGGATCCAAACGGAATTTTAATATATGGTGAATTAAATAATAATGGCATTTCTCCGATAGTTTTTGAATTACTTTCAAAATCGGTAGAATTAAAACAAAAAATTTGGAATCAAAGAATAATGGTTTGTTTAATAGGTCCGAGAATAAAATATGATGATATTATTTATACTTTAGGTGAATACGGAGCAAATGAAGTTGTTATTGTCAGTGATGATAAATTAAAAGATTATAATATTTCTTATTATGGTGAAATTTTTACAAAAATAGCTAAAAAGTATCCTCCGAGAATTATTCTTATAGGCGCAACAAATCAAGGAAAAGAAATTGCCTCATATTGTGCAACAAAGTTAGAAACGGGATTAACGGCTGATTGTACAAATTTAGACATTAGCGATGATTATTTGTTGTTATCAACAAGACCGACTTTTGGCGGACAACTTACCGCAGATATTTTATGCAAAACATTTCCTCAAATGGCTACTGTTCAACAAAATACATTTGTTGCGGTAAAATCGGAGAATACGGTCAATGCCATTTATAATTGGATTGATACAGATAAAATAGATAATAAAATTATTTTGATAAATGAACAAAAAAAAGAAAATAATATAAAAGATGTAACTGAGGCTGAAATTATTGTTGCAGGCGGAAAAGGTGCTTGTACGGAAGAAGGATTTAAATTAATTAATGAACTTGCAAATAAATTAAATGCAGCAGTTGCAGGCACAAGAGAGGCTTTTGAAAAAGGTTATATTTCAAAAGCGCAACAAATAGGACAAACGGGTAAAACCGTAGCTCCGAAATTATATGTTGCGGTCGGAATTTCAGGCGCTTTGCAACATATTGCAGGTATAAAAAACAGTAATAAAATTATAGCCATAAATTCAGATAAAAATGCACCGATTTTTAATTGTGCTGATATCGGTTATGTTGGCGATTTATACAAAATATTACCGGAATTAATTGAAAACATTAATAAGTAAAGAGGGAAAAGATGAGCAACGAAACAAACACAAACATTTTAAAAAAATTTACAACGGCGCAATTGCTAAGTTTTTGTCTTGGATTTTTCGGACTTCAATTTGCTTGGCAAATAAGAATTATTTTATCAGGTCCCGTTACTGAAAATTTAGGTGCAGATCCGTTTATTTTCGGGTTAATTTGGCTTGCGGGTCCGTTTACGGGAATGGTCGTACAGCCAATTGTCGGCGCTTTAAGCGATAAAACAGTTTCTCCGTTTGGAAGAAGACGTCCGTATCTGTTAGGCGGTGCAATTATTGCGAGTATTGCATTATTGTTATTTCCAAATTCCGCAAATATCGTAAATGCACTACAAAATGCATTAGGGATTAATTTGCCGATATGGAGCGGATTATTATTTGCCGCAATTATGATTTGGATTATTGATGCTTGTATAAATGTAGCACAAGGTCCGTATAGAGCTTTAATTCCTGATGTAGTTCCCCGTGAACAACACTCACTTGCAAATTCATATATTAGTTTGGCTATAGGTTTTGGTTCTGTTGTCGCTGCAGGTGTTACTCCGTTCTTAAAATGGGCATTCGGATATCAAATGTCAATTCCTGCTCAATTTTTAATGGGCGCATTAGCATTTACCCTTGCAATGTTGTGGACTTGTCTTTCTATTCAAGAACATAAAATAGAAAAAGCTCAAGAAACAACAACTTCAAAAGAAAACTTTTTAACTTCTTTAAAAAATTTCTTTTTACTTTCTCCGGAAGTAACAAAAATTTGTATAATGCAATTTTTTACTTGGATTGGTACGATGTGTATGTTAATTTTCTTCACTCAATATTCAATTCATACTTTATTCGGAGTTCCTGATTTAACCACTGCTTCAGAAACATTAAAGGCTGAATATCAAACAACAACTCTTCATGGTACAAATTTTGCTTCAATTTGTTTCGCAATTTTCAATTTTGTTTGTTTTGTTGTTGCAATTCCTATTGGGAAACTTGCAGAAAAATTCGGTAATAAAAAAGTTCATATAATCTCAATTTTATCAATGGTTCTTGCATATTTAGGAATGGCATTGACAAAGAATACAACATTGGTAGCTGCATTTATCGGTTTTGCCGGTATTGGTTGGGCAAGTATTTGTGCTTTACCTTTTGCAATGTTATCAAGATATATTAAACCCGGAACAGAAGGTTCCGTAATGGGTATTTTTAACATATTTATTGCAGGACCGCAAGTTTTTGTTTGTACTCTAGTCGCATGGTTTATCAGCCAATGTGTATTTTCCGCTGAAAACGGTTTGGTAAATTATCATTGGGAATATACATTCTATGTCGGCGCAATAACTTTATTAATTGCGGCAGCAGTTACTTATTTGATAAAAGAAGATTAATTGTTTCTATTATTTAAATTAATACAGAAATCTCGCAATTGCGGGATTTCTTTTTAATTGTATAATAAATAATCATAGGAATATTAATGCTTTATAAAATAATAATACTTATAATATTTTTGTTAATTATTTTTAAATTGTGGAATTATTTTGTAAGTTTAAAATTTACAAAAACAAAATCAAAATTTGAAGTTGTTTTTTTAATTATATTTTTCCTGTTTTTATTTGTTCCGATGATTGATATTAATCAAAATAAAATATCATATAGTGAAAAAAGATATTTAGCCGAATGGAAACCATTGATAAATCAAGAATTAAAAATTAATTATAATTTCGGTAATGATTTTGATAATTGGTTCCGTGACAGATTTTTTTTAAGAAGAACTTTTATTAATTTCAGAAATACATTAATGTTATTAATCGGAAACAGATTGGATATAGGAGTTCTGGATAAAAGCACAAAAACTTTTTATTCTGATATAAATTTTGTTTTTCCTGATATACAAACAATAAAATACAATTTTAAATCATTGTATCTTTTAAATGATTATTGTAAACAACATAATATAAAATTGTATACGTTAGTTGTTCCGGTCAGGTTGGATATTCATAAAACTAAATATAATTTTATTAATAATGATGACAGAAATAGTGATTTTTTAAATTATATAAATAAATTACAACAAGAAAATGAAATAAAAGTTATTTATCCTTATGAAACTATGAAAAAATCAGCTGATTTAGGTTCACAACTTTTTTTTAAAACAGATGCTCATTGGACTGATGATGGGGCTTTTATTGCTTACCAAGAATTAATTAAAATTATAAACAAAGATTTTCACGATATTATACCATTGACAATTGATAAATTTGATATTTTTTATGATAAAAAAATAAGAAGTGAATTTCAAAGAGATTTTAATTTCGGGCAAGATTGTTATAGAATGGCAATTTCTAATAAAATGT
>CAZGRH010000067.1:0-2117 GCA_964527005.1 uncultured Muribaculaceae bacterium
TCGAAAAAATTAAATCTTTAATGAAAAATGCGATAATTTTCGACGGCAGAAACCAGTATGATAAACATAGAATTGAAACAAAAGGATTTAAATATTTTTGCATAGGTCGTTAACACAATAAACACTATTATTTTGAATTCTTAATAATATTGAATTTGAATGTAATAAAATATTAAAAATTGAAAATATGAATTTTGATGAGGTCTTTAATGCCATTAATCTTCATTATGCGGCTTAATTTGCTATAATCATAAGTAAAAAATGAACAATATGATTTTAGTACAAGGGTTAAAGTTTCAATATAAGCAAAAATCTTATACCGTTGAAAGTTGTAATCTTATTTAACAAATGTGTTACTACGAAAAAAGAGAACCTATTTAGATTCTCTTTTAAAATATCGGGATGACAAGATTCGAACTTGCGACCCCTGCGACCCGAACACAGTGCGCTACCACCTGCGCTACATCCCGATATTTAACTTACTTGTAGCGCACTTACAGTGCTACCTCTCACAAAAAGATACTCAATCTTTTTGTTCGGCAGGGTCACCTGCGCTACATCTCGATTTATCTTTCAGCTTTTTGTCAAACACAATCGCAATTTATGACTGCTCTTAAACTTTATCAATAACATTGCGATTAGTCAAGTTTAATTTTATCCCTTTATTAAGTTTTTTATCAATTTGCTTAAAATCATTTGACAAAATCAAATATAAAATTTTGTAAAAACATGTGCAAAATAAAACTTGATAATTATTATCATTTTTGCTACAATAAACTTTACTCAATGGGTTTTTGTTTTAAATGTATATAACTATGATATATTTACAAACAGGTATGATAGTATTATTATAAATTAAATCACTCTTGAAAAAGAAGTGATTAGGGAGAAGCAAAGGGGAAAATTTTATGAACAGTATAGTTAAAAGAGATGGTTCAATCGTTGCTTTCGATGCAAACAAAATCGAACAAGCAATCATCAAAGCATCGAAAGTTACTAAAGAATTTTCGGAAGTTGAAGCAAGAAAAATTACTAACAAAGTAGTATTAATGGCTCAAGAACTTGCAGCCAAAAAACAATCAAACTTAAAAGCACCTACGGTAGAAGAAGTGCAAGATGCCGTTGAAGTTGCATTATATTCTTTTGGTTATACCGCTACTGCAAAAGCCTATATCTTGTATCGTGAACAAAGAACAAGAATTAGAGATTTTGCTGCAGGTATTAATGTTGATATGGTTGATGACTATTTAAAACAACTTGATTGGAAAGTTAATGAAAATTCAAATATGGCTTATTCTATTCAAGGCTTAAATAACTATATTGCTTCCAACATAAGTAAAAATTACTGGTTAAATAAAATTTATCCTGAAGAAATAAAAAATGCTCACATTAACGGCGATATTCACATCCATGACTTAAATATTATTTCGGTATATTGCGTTGGTTGGGATTTAAAAGACCTGTTGATGGAAGGTTTTAAAGGTGTAAAAGGCAAAGTTTCAAGCAAACCGCCAAAACATTTTAGAACCGCTTTAGGACAAATGGTTAATTTCTTGTACACTATGCAAGGCGAATCTGCCGGTGCTCAAGCGTTTTCCAACTTTGATACATTGTTAGCTCCGTTTGTAAGATACGATAATCTTGATTATGCACAAGTTAAACAGTGTATTCAAGAATTTGTATTTAACATGAATGTTCCGACTAGAGTCGGTTTCCAAACTCCGTTTTCAAATGTAACAATGGATTTAAATGTTCCGTCTTACTATGCTGACCAACCGGTTATTATCGGCGGAGAATATATGGATTCTACTTACTCCGAATATCAAGCGGAAATGGATTTAATTAATAAAGCGTTCTTTGAAGTTATGATGGAAGGTGATAGCGAGGGCAGAGTATTTACATTCCCTATTCCTACTTATAACATTACTAAAGATTTCGATTGGAATAATCCAAACATTGACGGCTTATGGGAAATGAGCGCAAAATACGGTATTCCGTACTTCTCCAACTTCATTAATTCGGATATGAATCCTGAAGATGCCCGTTCTATGTGTTGCAGATTAAGAATTGACAACAGAGAATTAGAGTACAGAGGCGGCGGTTTATTCGGTTCCAAT
>CAZGRH010000067.1:2127-8272 GCA_964527005.1 uncultured Muribaculaceae bacterium
CGGGTTCTATCGGTGTTGTTACGATGAACTTACCAAGAATTGCTTATATGGCAAAAGATAAAAATGATTTCTTAAAACTGTTAGCTGAAAGAATGGATATTGCTAAATCTTCATTGGAAATCAAAAGAAAACTTCTTGAAAAATTAACGGATAGCGGTTTATATCCGTACACAAAATTCTATTTAAGAGATATTAAAGCAAGATTTAACGTTTTCTGGAAAAATCATTTTTCAACAATCGGTTTAATCGGTATGAATGAGGCTTGTTTGAATTTATTCGGTAAAGGATTAGAAACTGAAGAAGGTCAACAATTTGCATTAGCGGTTATGGACTTTATGCGTGACAGAATAAGAGATTACCAAATTGAAACTGGAAACAATTACAACTTAGAAGCTACTCCTGCAGAAGGTACAAGTTACAGATTGGCGAAACTTGATAAAAGTAATATGCCGAATATAATTTGCGGTAACGAAGATGCATATCAAAAAGGTGCGGATCCTTATTATTCGAACTCAACACATCTTCCTGTTACACATACGGATGATATTTTTGAATTGTTGGATTTACAAGATGAACTTCAAACAAAATATACAGGTGGTACCGTAGTTCATATCTTTGCAGGTGAAAGAATTTCAAATATAGCTACGATGAAAAACTTGGTAAAGAAGGTATGTACAAATTACAGACTCCCTTATTTTACATTCTCACCGACATTTAGTATTTGTTCTAACCACGGATACATTGCGGGTGAACATGCAACTTGTCCTGAATGCGGAAGTGATTGTGAAGTTTATTCAAGAATTGTAGGTTATATCAGACCTGTTCAACAATGGAATAAAGGCAAAAAACAAGAGTTTAAAGCAAGAAAAACTTTTGACCTTGAAAAGATTGAGTGTAAATGCAATTCATTATAAGCGGATTAAAAAAAACTTCTTTATTGGATTATCCCGATAAATTAAGTACAATAGTGTTTACACAAGGTTGTAATTTTAGGTGCGGTTATTGCCATAATCCTGATTTATTACAATTAACAAATAAAGAAAGCATCTATTCTACGGATGCTTTCTTTGAATTTTTAAAAATGCGAAAAGGCAAATTGGATGGGGTGGTGATTACCGGCGGTGAACCTACTTTGCAAAAAGATTTAATTCCGTTTATTGAAAGAATAAAAGATTTGGACTTTTTGGTAAAATTAGATTCTAACGGTTACAGACCCGATGTTTTATCAGAAATTTTTAATAAAAAACTTATTGATTATATTGCGATGGATATTAAAGCTCCGCTTGAAAAATATTCGCAAATTACATGTGTTAATATAGATATTGAAAAAATAAAACAAAGTGTAAATTTAATTTTAAATTCAGGTATTTCTTACGAATTTAGAACAACTGTTTTAAAATCACAATTATCTTTTGTTGATTTTGAAAAAATATCAAAATTAATTTCAGGCGCTGATAAATATTTCCTTCAAAAGTTTGAAGTTAAAACAAGAATTCAAAATGAAAATTTAATAAATGAACAAACATATTCTAATGAAGAATTTGAAAAAATAATTCAAATTTTAAAATCTGAAATTAAAAATGTTGAATTACGATAGCGATAAAGAATTTAATTGGCAGAATGTTTTAAATTCATTTTTTACCTTTAATGCCTTTGTTCTTAAAACGGTTAATCTGTATTCTTGAGCAGTTGTAATTGCTTTTTCGTACATTTGCATAATAATATTAACATTTTCCGAACTGTAAGATTTTTCTTCTCGCATTGCTTCTTGTAAACATTCCGCATAAGAAATATATAATTCTGTCAATTGGTAATTTAAATCATTTTTCTTTGCTAAAATTATTGATTTTTCTATGTACATTTTTGCGGCAGTTATATCATTTTTGCGTAAATATAATTCTGCGATACACTTTTGTAAATATATGATAAATAAATAATTATTTATTTTTGAACTTTGTGCAATTTCTAAAGATTTAGTTGCAGTATTTAACGCTTTTTCATCGTCACCCATATCCATTGAAATTTGTACTATTAAAAACCAAGAAAGCAATGCACCGAATGCTATTTTTTCTTTTGCAAAATAATTAATTTGTTCGTTATATATTTCAAGAGCTTTTACGTTATTTCCTTCTTCTTTTAATATATTGCCAAGCAATAATTTAACGATATTTTTTATAAAATGAGAATTTATATTGTTTGCAAAATTTGCTAATTCAAACAAATCTTCTTTTATATGTTCTTTTTGATTTAAAAATAATCTGTTTGTAATATTTAAAATGTTCCATTCCGCAAGAATATCCAAATCGATATTTTTATCTTTATAATCAATTGAAATTTGATTTAATAATTCTCCGGAAACAGTTATTTTACCTATCATTGTATTTGCAAAAGCTTCAAGTATTTTTACCTGAAGAGTATAATAATCTCTGTTGTATTCGTATTTTTCAATATCTTTCTTTAAAGAAATAATTACATCAAATACCGCACTATTACCTTGCATAATATATGCTTTTGCCAAGACGGTTTTAACATGTAACAATGTATCAATCATTAATTCTTTATATTCGGCATATTGAGTATTTTGAATTTCTTTTTCCAATTCAATCAATATTTCTTCATTAATAAGATTAATTATTTGTTCACTATTTCCGATGTTTAATAATGCTTTTAATTTTCTTGATTTAATCATTGCTATATCAATAGCGGAAATTTTTTCATTATATGGAGCAAGTGCTTTTATAAGCGTATCTGTTGCTTCGGTTACTCCGAAATAATTACCGACAATGTAACAACTTTTTATAAAATAACTTGATAAATCAATTATTTGATGAATATTATTTTCTTTTATTTCATAATCCAAAACATTAGAAAGATATGCGATTGCTTCATTTGGTGATTTTTCACAAAGTAATTTTCCTATTTGTTTGTATTTTTCTGCTTTAATATTTTCAGAATTTTCTACTTCGATTTCATCTAATATTTTCAAAGCTTGTTTTTGCGCAATAATATATAAATTTGTATCACCTGACTTAGCCGCTAAACTTGCGGTTTTACCCCAAATATCAAAGATTTTATTTTTTGTTAACGCATCTTTGCAAGAGATTATTTTTTGTAAATTACTTGATAAGATTAAAGGATTTAATGTGTTATATAATTTTTCCGCATTATCCTTAAAATGTAAGTCCGATTTCGCTTCTTGATAAATTAATTTCCATAAAGTTAAACTTTTGAATTCAAAGGTAAATGTATCGGTTTGCGAAATAAACATGTTATCAACTAAATGTTTAATAGCGTTTTCTGCAACATCAAACGGGGCTACCCCGCTTGCACAAAGAATTTCGGCAGAAAATCTATAGCCCATTGTTGCTGCGGTAAATAATATATTTTTAATTGTCGGCGCTAAAATATTTAATCTTAACTTTACTAATTCTTCAAAGTTTTTCGGAGAAACTTCCAAATTTTTAGCACCTGATACAATTATTTTATCATCAACAGATTGTAAATAACCGACATCAAACAATAATGCTATTTCTTGTTCTAATCTTAAAGCGTTTCCGTTTGCATTTCTTATAACCGAATACAAATATTCCGTTGTAATTATATTTTCAAAATTATAATAATAAGAATCGGATAATGATTTAATTAATTCAGAACTTCCGAGTTTTTCAATTTTGTACATTTTGAATGCATTAACATTCACTTTGGAAACATCAAAATAACTTTGAATTAATTTGTTTTCTTTGTAGGATACCAAAAGTTTAATTCTGTCATTAAAATATCCTTTTTCTAACATTTCGGCAATAAATTCATAAGATGCACCGTCTAAAAGCTCAAAATTATCAATTGCTATGACCAAATTGTGATTTAAAGAAAATGCTTTTATAATTTTTTCCAAAATTGAAAACATAGCTTGTTTATTTGCATAAATTTTATCAAAAGTATCTGTTACATTAGGATATAAAAGATTAAAAAATTCTTTTAATTCAATAGGTGTTAAAAAATTAAACAAGAAAAACAATGAACTTTTTTTGAAATCTTTAATAAATGCTTCAACAGATTTTGTATATGGCGGGAAACCAAGCATTCTCAAAAAAGCATCTTGAAAAAATCCGAAACTCGTAATTTGAATTAACGGTGTACAACTTCCATACAAAAACATGTAGTCATTTTTCTTTAAAATTTGCCCTACCTGATTTATTATTGTTGTTTTTCCGCAACCCTCCGGACCGTTTATAGCTAAAACATTTTTAGAAACTGAAGATTTTATTGTTAAAGAAACATTTTCTATTATTGCACGTTGAGATTGTCTTGTTTCGTTTTCTTCTTCAGATTTATTACTTGCTTCTTGAATAATATGTCGCAATTCTTCTGAAATTATATGTCCTTGATTTATTTTTGCATTTTGAGAAATATTTATTTCCGGAAATATTGAATCTGATTTTTCTTCTACAGATACATCATCGTCTTTTGAAATATTTTTCGGTTTAAATTGTTCTAATTCACTTTGGGGAAGTGAATTTAAAGTTTCTTTTATTTGCTGAATATTTTGAATTATTTGTTCTTCTTTTTGTTCCGAAATTCCAACATTTTTATTGTTTTTTTCATAAATAATATCTTTTGTTTGTATATTATTGTCAGTATCAAAATTTTCGTCAAATTCTTCAATTTCACTAAAATCGGACAATCCCGCTTCATCTGTTTCTTCAATATTATTTTCTTCAATAATTAAATCATCATCAGAAGTTTCATCTTCTGAATTTATTTCTTGTAAGAATTCATCTGCAACTGTTTGTTCGGAGGAAATATTTTCTTCGGATAAATCATTAATTTCTAATTCCGGTTCATTTAATTGTTCTATTTCTGTTTCTTCTTTTGTTGAAGTTTCAACAGGTTTTGCCTCGAAAATTATATTTTGAATATTTTCATCTTGTAATTGAAAAGAAGAATTACATTTTCTACAATTTGTTGCACTATATATATTTAAAGTATTGCATACCGAACATCTTTTTAATAATTCAAAATTACAGGTTTTACAATTTTTGTTCCCAAATTCATTAAGAGTATTACAATCAGGACAAAGCATAGCAATACGGGTGCCGCAATTAGCACATCTGATTGTTTTGTTATTGTTTTCATAACCGCATTTATGACATTTCAAAGCGATAATTACCTCTTAAATAATTTACTGATTAATTTTGAAAGTTTAATTAATCTTTTGCTGACTTCAGATTGAGAGATATTTAATTCCTGTGCTATTTCACTTTGTTTTTTTCCGTCAATATAGCGAAGTTGGAATAATTGAATGAAATTTTGAGTTGGTAATTCTTTATGAATAATACAAACCGTATCTGCTATTTTTTGTAAATAATCTTTAGTAATTAAAATTTCTTCCGCCGATTTTGCGGGGTCGGGGAAATCAAAGAAAAAAGTAGAGTTAGGTAATTCTTCTTGTTTATTTAAGGTTGAAAAATCAGAAACTTTAACTTCATTTGTTGAAACAAAACCTGAAGTCGTTCTTCTTACTCTTCCCGAATTTTTCAACACATTTAATATCGAAGCGTGAACAACTTTCGACACATAACTTTCAATTTTTTGAATGTTAGATGTCGAATGAAATATCATATATGATTTCCGAAAAGATTCATTACAAAAATCTTCAAATAAATCTTCATTTCCTCGAAAATTTTTATTATTTTTTACAAATTTTTCTATTAATAATCTTTGTTCGTCGACTAAAAGCACTGATATTTTCTCTATACAACATACTCTTATAATATAATATCATAAATTACAATTTTATTACCAATTTTAAGTAATATACATCTGATTTTAGCTCTTCATTATTACAAATAGGGCTTTTTTCTCCGACGAAAGTTTCATTAATACTTTGTAACACAATTTTATCAATTTCATCAGAACCACTTGATTGCGAAATTAAAATTTTATTTATATTTCCAAAATTATTAATTGCCATTTTAACGGTAACAGTATTTTCTTTTGGTAATTCAGACGCATTTAATAAATTTTTCTTTAAATTTACTTTTAATATACCGTCCAAACTGTGCATAAATGATTTAAACGTATTATCCGTAAATAATTTCGGAGAACATAACCAACTGACATCTTTTAATGCAACGGCTGTTTT
>CAZGRH010000068.1:0-7976 GCA_964527005.1 uncultured Muribaculaceae bacterium
CTTTTTTATCGTTGTATTCCGTTTTCCAATCGTTTTCGGTAGCCAAAGAAACATTTTTAAACATATTGCAAATTGTATCATCAGCAAGTATTTTAACATTATTATTTTCCAACCGATTTATTAATGGCGGTAAAATTTTATTTGTTACTTTTTCATTAATTAAAATTGTTTCTACCGAATTACAAGCACTCGGATACTGACATTTTGCATCTACACATATATTAAGCGTTTTTTCCAAAGCAGCAAATTCATCGACATAAATATGACAAATTCCGTCTGCGTGACCCAATACGGGAATTTTTGTATTTTCTTTTATATATTTTACAAGAGAATTAGAACCTCTTGGAATTACTAAATTTATATAATTATCCGCTTTTAATAACTCTTTTATATCATCTCTTGTATGTACCAAACTAATCATATTATCGGGGAAATTTTTAATTTGTTTTAAAGTATTATTTATTAAATTAAAAATTTTAATATTAGTATTTTCTGCTTCTTTACCACCTTTTAAAATAACCGCATTTGATGATTTTAGCGCCAAAGATACTATTTGCGAAATTACATCGGGTCTTGCTTCAAAAATAACCAAAATTACACCAATCGGGCACGATATTTTTTTTAAAAAAATATTTTCGGCAATTTCTTTCGACCAAATTTCTTTATTAACAGGCTCTGGTAATTTAGCAATATCCCTGACTCCTGAAATCATATCTCTAAGCTTGTTTTCATCAAGTTTTAATCGATTATACATAGATGTTGATATGTCTTTTGCGTTATTTAAATCAATTTGATTTGCTCTCAAAATTTCATTTTTATTTTGTTCCAGCGTATCTGCTATCAAATTTAATGCGGAATTTTTTATTTCCGACAAAAGTTGTAAAGCATCAATTGAAGCATTTTTTGATTTTATTACTATATCTGAAATTGAATTCATATAATATTCCTATATTAAAGCTATATTATCAATTGAAATTAATGCGTCATAATTCTTATGTCCTAAAATATCGAACATATTATCGGAATGAATGCCAATTACCTTTTCGCAATCAGAAGAATCATAATTTGCAATTCCACGGGCAAATTCAATTCCGTTTTCATCCAAAATAGAAACAACATCACCTTTAAAAAATTTACCGTTTATAGCCAAAGCCCCAATGCTTAAAAGACTTTTTTTGTTTTTTATTAAAGCGGATTTTGCTCCATTATTTACGATAATTTGCCCTGTAATATTTGTAGCATAAGCAATCCAACGTTTTTTATGTGCTAATTGTTCAACGGGATAAAAAGTAGTACCTAATTTTTCACCATCAAATAAACGTTTTATAATTTGCGGTGTTTTTCCGTTTGCAATTTTAACAAATCCGCCCGAGTGGGTAACAATTTTTGCAGCTTGCAATTTTGTTATCATTCCGCCACGTCCGCCGGATGAAGCTGATTGTGCATAATTTTCAATCTCTGATGTTAATTCTTTAACTTCCGATATTAATTTTGCATTAGGATTAATTTTCGGATTATCATCATATAGTCCGTCTATATCAGATAAAATTATTAATAAATCCGCATCCAATTTACTCGCAACCAATGCAGATAATTTGTCGTTATCAGTAAAACTCACACCATAAACAGGATTTGCGCTTTCATCACTTTCCGGAACAGATACCGTATCATTTTGGTTTATTATCGGAATAACCCTGTGTTCTAACAATGTATTTAAAACGCTATTCAAGCTCAGATATTTAAATCTGTTTGTAAAATCTTCTTCCGTAAGTAAAACTTGTGCTGTTATTATTGAATATTTGCTAAAACCGTCTTCATACAAACTTGTCAATTGTCCTTGTCCGATTGCGGCACAAGCCCGTTTTAATGCAGGACTTTCAGATGAATCAACATTTATTTTTTTTGCACCTAACCCTACTGCACCTGACGTAACTATTATTACTTCCGTTCCGTTTTTGAACAATTTTGAAATTTCTTCAATAAAAGAATAAATTCTTGATAATGAAATTTCTTTATCATCATTTCTTAAAATATTTGTGCCAAATTTAAATACGACACGCTTCATATTTTTTATGTTCATAAATCAAATACTGCCTAAATTTTACTAGTTACTTTCATTATATAATTAACAAAATATTTTTGATATTTTGTTAAAAATTTTTTCAATAAATGACTTATTGAAATTTGCGAAATTGCCTTTAAAATTACAATTCAGCATTCTGCAATACATTTTGCAGGTTTTCGTCATTTCACGGCAAACTTGAGATTTTTTATTGTTCCAAATCTCTTCAGGTGAATTTTCTTTTATATTTCCGACGGGAAGCATATTAAAACACAAACGGACATCACCGTAAGGATCTATTGCAAAATTTGTTGAACCGACATCACATGTAATTGCTTTTAATATAGAATCAGGATTTTCAAAAAACATTTTCATAGCTTGTAATTGTTCGTACGAATTATAAATTGAATGTCCGCATTGTTTCATTTCTATTAATCTGTCAATTACTTCTATGGCACGTTTTGACATCGATTTATATCTTAATCTCAAATTTTGAGGCATTTCATAATTTGATGTTTTACAACTTTTTTGGTAAATGTAACCATGAAAAGATTCTTTATCATCAAGTAATTGAAACATTATACCGTTAATTTTATTTCTGGTAACAAATTCTACAAGCGGTACAGCTTCTTCTATATTTTCGGGAAATAAAATTGTCGCAATATTAATTCCCAAATTAGAATGCTTTTTATCTCTAAGTTCTTTTAATTGCATAATAGCATCTAAAGATTTTTCAAAAGATGTATCTCTCCCTCTTGAATCATCATGAATTGTTGAATTTGTAATTGAATTTAATGATATATTCAATGATTCAATTGGAGAATTAATAATTTGTTCATATAAATGTTGAATACTGAAAGCATTAGTCATTGAAGCAACTTTTATTCCTAAAGAATGTGCATATTCAGCAAGTTCAAATATATCAGAGCGCAAAAAAGGTTCACCGCCCGAAAAACAAAACCAAAAGCCTTCTCCCAACCAATTTTTTAAATCGGACATAGCTTTTTTCCATTCTTCGGTAGTCATTTCTTTATCAAGTACATCTGAGGCAACGGTTTTCCATTTTGAACATGTTACACATTTCATTTGACATCTGTCTGTAACATCAAATGTGATTTGTTGCGGTTTTTCTTGTATCTGTGTCATATTTAATCCTTTTTTATTATCGTAACAATCCGAAAAATCACTGTCAAGTTTTATGTTGAATGTTAAAATAATCAAAAACCAATTGTGCTTGTTTTTTTGAAAGTAATAACATTAAGTCTTCTTTTGTAAGTTTGGAAATTTTATTAACATTAGAATATTTTTCCAAAAGTAATTTTTTATTTTTCAGATACAATCCTTTTATATTATCTAATTCACTGTGAATTGCTTCTTTATCTCTCAAATATCTGTGAAAAGTTATCGCAAATCTGTGTGCTTCATCTCTTATTCTTTGAAAGAAAAATAAGGCTTGAGAATTAGATGGAAATAATACGGGTAAGGTACAATCCGGAATAAAAACTTCTTCTATTCTTTTTGCAAGAGAAACAATATCTTGATTATAAATGCCAAGTCCATTTAAAACCGAAACTGCCGAGGATAGTTGACCTTTTCCACCGTCAATAATTATTAAATCGGGCAAAGGTAAGTTTTCTTTTAACAATTTAGAATATCTTCTTGTTATTACTTCTTTCATTGACCGAAAATCATCAGGTTTTCCTTTTTCTAAAGATTTTATTTTAAATTTTTTATATTCGGTTTTTTTCGGCATTCCATCATAAAAACAAACCATTGAAGCAACCGTATTTGTACCTTGAATATGAGAAATATCAAAACATTCAACACGATGCGGAAAGTTCTTTAAATTTAATTTTTCTTGTATATATGAACCTGTTTCATTATAATTAGCTTGAATTTCTTGCAAAGATTTAACTTTTAATTCTTGTAAATAATAATTGGAATTTTTACAGGCTAATTCCAAAATTTCTTCATTTTTTTTCGTCCGTTTAGGATTGATTACAACTTTTGAGCCTTTTTTTGCACTAAGCCATCGTTCAAAAATTAATTTTTCATCATTATTTATTTCGTAAGAAAAAATTAATTCTGCAGGTATATCTTCTTCATTTGTAAGTTGGTAATATTCTTTTATGAAATATGATATGATTTCTTCGTCGGAATCATAATCAGACTTTATAATTTCAAAATTCTTTTTATTTGTAAGTCGGCCGTTTCTGATTTGTAAAAGTGAAATTCCTGCAATATATTCATCCGTACTGGCAGAAATAATATCTTGATTAATATTTGTATTTTCGTATACAACTTTTTGTTTTTCGATGGTTTTCAATACATCAAAATAACTGTCACGATATTTTGCTGCTTTTTCGTATTCTTGAGCCTTTGAATATTTTTCCATTAATGATTTTAATTCATCTACCAGTTGCATTTGTTTCCCTGATAAAAACAATTCAACATTTTTTATCAATTTTTTATAATCATCCGATGATATTTTTTTTTGGCACGGAGCCATACATCTTCCGATTTGATAATAAATACAAGGTCTATCTTTGAATTTTGGTGTAGAACATTGTTTTAAAGGAAATAATTTTTTTAATAAATCTAACGTCGTATACATTGATTTTGAATTTGTATAAGGACCGAAATATTTTCCCGCTTGCGGGTTTATATTACGTTTCCTTACAACCAAAATTCTGGGATAATCTTCTTTTGTAATTAAAAAATAAGGGAATTTTTTATCATCTTTTAACAAAACATTATATTTCGGTTTGTATTTTTTTATTAAATGTGATTCTAAAATTAATGCTTCAACTTCACTATTTGTAATTATAAATTCGATTTTATGTATTTGCGGAACCATAACACGCAATTTTGCCGAATCATGATTTTTATTAAAATAACTGTTTACTCGTCTTTTTAAATTTTTTGCTTTTCCGATATATATTATAGTTCCGTTCTTATCAAAAAATTGATAAGAGCCGCTTGAATCAGGAATTAATTTTAATTGTTCTTTTATATCCATAACTATATATTACAATATTTTTTTTAATACTGATATAATAAAATATGATATGATTAAGAAAATTTTTTACAAATATATTTTACACAGAATATATTACAAATCAGGACAATGTAACCGTTGCGGCGATTGTTGCACAAAAATTTATGTAAATCATAAAAACGGAATTATAAAAACAAAAGAACAATTCGAAAAATTAAAAAAATTACATCCTTTTTATTCTTATTTATCCGTTGTCGAAGAAAATACAAAAGGAGTTGTTTTTGAATGTTCTAATTTTGACAAAATAAATCATATATGTAAAATTCATAAAAAACGTCCTTTAATTTGCAGGAAATATCCCGATGAAATAATTTTTAAACTCGGCGCAGAACTCGGTGAAAAATGCGGATATAAATTTACTCCGATTATTCCTTTTAAAGATATATTAAATAAAGCAGCAAAATGTACAAATAAAAAAAAGTTTATGATAAGATAATATTGCCGTGCTCCACGGAGACATTGCGGACCTCTCGACTCGAACGCAAAGCGAGGTGCAGAGCCTACTGTGAGGCATTTATGGAAACAACGGATTTTAAAGAAATCGTTGATTTCAACGTTAATTGCGGCATAGACTACCGAACCGTGTCAGAATGGGAACATAGCAGCACTAAGGTATAATCTGTGGGTGTAATTTCCTTTGAAGGAGAAATCTTTAAATGAAATTGAGTTTATACTTGACGATAGGTAGTGGCACGGCTTTTATCAGTTTATTTCTTTCAATTCTTTTTCCAGATTTTCTAAATTACCGCTAAACGTACTTGAATATTTTTTTGTTAATTTTAAAAATTTAACATATCCGTCGTAATTTTCGGTTAATTTATATAATTGTGCCATCATATAAGTAATGTCTGATTCCATTGCGAGTTCGGAAACTGCTGTTTTTAATATTCTTTCGGCTTCGTTGTATTGTCCGTTATTTGTATAAATTTTCGTTAATAATTTTATGGCTTCTTTATCTTTAGGGTTAGTTCTGATTGTTCTTTCCAAATAAAAAATTGATTTATCGTAATTTTTAAGTTCAAAATAAATTGAAGCCAAATTGTAATATGCCCAGCTATAATCAGAATTAATTAATATTACTTTTTCGTAATTTTCTATTGCTTGTTGAATTTCACCCTCCATTTTATATGAGTAAGCCAAATAAAAATATGCAAATATATCTTTATCATCTATTTCAACCGCTTTTTGTAAATATTGTATTGCTGATTTAAAATTACCGGTTTTAGAGTAAATTTCCCCCAGATGAAAATAAATATTTTCATCATTATTATCAAGTTCAAGTAATTTTAAAAACAAATTCTCTGCTTGTGAATAATTTCTTATTTTAATATACAAAGAAGCAAGATTAAAAAGAATATCAAAATCATCTGGTTGTAATTCCAGCGCTTTATTATATGCTTGAATTGCTTTTTCATTAAAATTTAATTTTTCTAAAATTATGCCTATATTGTAAAAAACTGAGGCATTATCAGGAAAGTTATTTTTCAAAAAAATAAAATTTTTTAAAGCTTCTTCATTTTCACCTATATCCGAAAGAGCAATGGCATATTCTTCTATAAGTTTAAAATCATTTGGATTTTCTTTTATTTTTAATTGAAGTTCTTGTATATAATCCATAATTATTCTTCCGAAAATATATCATCTGTTGCAAAAGGTAAATAATAAAATAAATCTGAAGCTAATACAGAATATTGCGTTAAATCATCTGCCGCATAATCTCCGGACAAACCATGAATAAAAACCCCACATATCGCACTTTCTAAAGGATTTAATCCTTGCGATAACAAGCCGGAAATAAATCCTGTTAAAACATCACCGCTACCTGCTTTCGCAAGTGCTGATGAACCTGTTGTATTTATTAATATTTTATTTCCGTCTGTCACAATTGTGTTTTTACCTTTTAACACGGTTATGCATTCAAATTTTTGAGATGTAAGTCTTGCATATTTTTCTCTATTTTCCAATATTTCGGTCAACGGAACATTTAACAATCTTGATAATTCTTTTGGATGAGGTGTAATTATCGCATTTCTTAACACGTTATCACCGTTATAATTTGATAAAATATTAATTGCATCTGCATCAACAACTAATTTCTTTTCACCTTTATATTTTTGCAAAAAATTTATTACAAATTTTGAGGTATCAGCGTCTGTTGATAATCCGCAGCCGATAGAAATAATATCGTACTCATTTGCTTGCAAATCATTCTCAAAACTAATAGAACCGTTTTTATTTGAATTTAAAGGTTTAAAGACAACTTCAGGCATGTTTTGTGCAATCCTGCATATAATTTCTTCGGGACAAGCTAAACAAACAAATCCCGCACCAATTTTTAAAGCCCCTATTGATGATAAATAAGCAGCACCCGAATACATTCTTGAACCCGCAATATTTAATATTTTCAAGAATGAACCTTTATTCGCATTTTCATCCCTTTTGGGAAATAAATCAAAAACAACTTCCTTTGTAATAAATTTATCCATTTTGCCTGATAGCCTCATATACAACAATTGCAACCGAATTAGAAAGATTTAAACTTCTTTGCGAGTCAAGCATGGGAATTGTAATTGCGCTATCTTCTTTTTCTTTTAACAAAGCTTCCGGCAAACCTCTTGTTTCCGGACCAAAAACAAAGAAATCACCCGATTTAAATTTTCTGTCTGTATATTTTGCTTTAGATTTAGTCGTTAAATAATAGAAATTAGAATTCGGATAATCTTTCCATAAATCTTCTATACAAGAATATTGAGTGACATTAACACTGTTCCAATAATCAAGACCTGCTCTTTTCATATATTTATCGGATAATGAAAATCCGAGTTTGCCAATCAGAAACAGGTTTGCACCGGTACA
>CAZGRH010000069.1:0-7951 GCA_964527005.1 uncultured Muribaculaceae bacterium
CACAATGAACCGTCACGGACTGCATTCGCTAATTCTTCAAGTAAAGTTATATCTTCGGGTTCGCCTTGTCCGTTTACAATTTTTTGAAGAATTCTCAACATGTTTTTTGTTCCCTCACGACAAGGAACACATTTACCGCAAGATTCATTTTGAGTAAAATTCATAAAAAATCTGGCAACTTCGACGATACAAGTATCTTCATTCATAACTACAAGTCCGCCGGAACCGACCATTGCACCTGCTTTTGTTAAGCTTTCATAATCCATCGGTAAATCAAGATGTTCTTCCGTTAAACAACCTCCCGACGGTCCGCCGATTTGAACCGCTTTGAATTTTTTGCCGTTTCTTATTCCTCCGCCAATATCAAAAACAATTTCTCTTAATGTTGTTCCCATTGGTACTTCAATAAGTCCGGTATTATTAACTTCACCTGTTAGAGCAAATGTTTTTGTACCTTTTGATGTTTCTGTTCCCATAGAAGCAAACCATTTTGCTCCTTTTAGCATAATAACAGGAATATTTGCCAATGTTTCTACGTTATTTATTAATGTTGGTCTGCCAAACAAACCACAATTTGCAGGGAATGGCGGTTTCGGTCTTGGCATTCCTCGTTCGCCCTCAATCGATGCGATTAATGCTGATTCTTCTCCGCAAACGAAAGCTCCGGCACCCTCTTTTATATGCAATTCAAATGAAAAATTTGAACCCATAATATTTTTACCTAAATAATTTCGTTCTTCCGCTTCTTTAATAGCTTTTCTTAAACGTTCAATTGCAAGAGGATATTCCGCACGGACGTATATATAACCCTCATCCGCACCAATAGCAAAAGCAGCTATTGCCATACCTTCCAATAATTTATGAGGATCACCCTCCATTACCGATCTGTCCATGAAAGCACCTGGGTCACCTTCATCACCATTACAAACGACGTAAGATTTTCCACCTTTGTTTGCAGCTGTAAATTTCCATTTTAACCCTGTAGGAAAGCCTGCTCCGCCACGTCCTCTTAATCCTGAATCCAATACTTCTTGTATTACCGCATCGGGATTATTTTGTTTAAGAACATTGTATAAAGCTTCATAGCCTTTAACTGCTATCGCTTCATCCAATGAGCCTGCATTTATGTTTCCGCAATTTGCCAAAGCGGTTCTTGTTTGTTTTTTATAGAAATTAATATCTTCATCAGATTGTACTCGTTCTTGTGTTTGAGGGTCTATGTACAATAAACGTTCGACAACTTTTCCGTTTATCAAATGTTCTTGCACAATTTCGTCAACATCATTTAATTTTACTTTTACATAAGTAGTATGTAATTTGGGAATAACAACCAATACGCCTTGTTCGCAAAAGCCGTGACAACCTGTAGGGATTACAGTCATTTTGTCTTCTGTTGTTAATTTACCAACATTAATTCCTAATTCTTCAAATTTTTTAATAACATCTAAAGAACCATTTGCGACACATCCTGTACCTGCACAAACCAAAACTCTTAATCCTTGTTTGTTCAATTCTTCCAAGGCTCTTTTTTGTTCTTCTTTTATATCAACAGTTAAATTTACTTCAGCCATTTTAGCCCCCTTTTTCACGTTCAAGAATTGTATCAATGATTACTTTCATTGCATCGGTTGTCATTTGCGGATAAACCTTTCCATTTACGACAACAACAGGTGCAAGTCCGCATGCTCCCAAACAACTTACGGTTTCAACAGAAAACATTCCGTCATCAGTCGTAAATTTGCCGTTTTGTAAATTAAAACGTTTAATAACCGATTCATAAACAGGCATTGAGCCTCTAACGTGGCATGCCGTACCATCGCATAATTTTATTTCATATTTACCTTTCGGCTCCATTGAAAATTGAGCATAAAATGTTGCAACTCCAAATACCGTCGCTGGCGATAATCCCTCAATTTTTGTACCAATATATGTCATTGCCGCTTCCGGTACATATCGATATATTTCTTGTACTTTTTGTAAAATTGCAATTAAATTTGATTTTTTCGCACCATAACTTTGGATTATATTATCCAATTCCGTCTTGTTAATCGAAAACTGAGTTGTACTCATTATAAACTCCTTTCGCCATTATTCCTAAACACATTTCTACAAGATTATAACATTTTTTTCAGAATTTACAAAAAAAATTTTATTTAAATATAAATTTTTAATAATCAAATTACTATATCAATATTGAGCATGTTGGTATAAAATAATACATGTATATTAGAGTCAGTTTAAGTCGAAATTACTTATTTTTAATGTTAACGCACAAGGAGTAAATCGTGAAAAAATTTCTTATAGTTTTATTGTTAATGTTAAGTACAAATTGTTTTTCTTATGCACAAACAATTTACGATGAAAATTATCAAGAAAGCCCAAATTACCTGCAAGGTAAAAAATATATGGAAAATTCGCAATATTCAAGTGCTATTAACGAATTTAAAAAAGCATTAAGAATCAATCCGAACGATTCCTCTTCTATTGTAAGTTTAGCGAATACATACAATTTAAGAGCCGTATATTATAACAATACGACAAAAAACACACAAGCTGCCATTTCGGATTTAAAATCAGCATTATTTTTTCTAAAATACTTCGCAAATAACAATCCTGACATTTCGGCAAATGAATCAATCGCCTTATCCGAAAAAAATCTTTCGGCACTTGAAAACTCTTTAAAACAAGGTTTAACTCCCGAATCAAGAATTAAAACAGCAAAAGAATTGAGAGTAAAAGGAGAATTTGCAGCTTCTGCTTTTGATTATTATCAATTGTTAACAAATCCGAAATATAAAACTGAAGCGAATATTGCACTCGGTGACATTTTTAAAATTTTCAGCCGACCGGAAAAATCCGTAAATTTTTATAAAACTGCACTTGAACAAGATAAAAATAATGCCGAAATTAATCTTAAATTAGCAAGAACCTATGAAATGTTAAATGACTATAATTCAGCATTACAAGAATATTCTCAAGCGTTAAACTTTGCAGAAGACAAAGAAGAAGTTTTAAGTTCTTTAGAAAATATTTGGTTAAAAAAAGTTGATGAAAACCCTAAAAATGCTGAAAATCATGCAAATTTAGGTGTTGTTTATCAAAAACAAAAACGCTATGACGAAGCTTTATCAGAATATAAAAAATCAGAAATATTAAATCCGTCTAATATAAACACAAAAATTAATCTCGGTACTTTATACCAAGAGCAAGGAAAATATGAGCTTGCAATTGCTACATATAACGAAATACTACGCTCTCAAACACAAAATACTGACGTAATGTTAAATAAAGCTGATTGTTTAAAAGAATTAAAAAGAAATGATGAAGCAATTACATTATACAAAAATGTACTAAATGTACAACCGTCAAATACAAATGCAAAAGCAAAACTGTTTGAACTTTTAAAAGATACAATGCCAACGGAAGAAGTTCTTGCAATGTTATATCAAAATCTTCAAAACGGACAGATGAATGCAGATTCTTGTTATGAATTTGCTTATGAATTACATAAAGCAGGCAAAATTAATGATGCAATAACTTATTACATACAAACAATTAACCTTGATAATAATAAAATTGATGCTTACGTAAACTTATCTCAAGCTTACAGGCAAAATAAAGACTATACAAACTCTTTAGCAACAATTAAAAAAGCTGTTAACATTGCGCCAAATAATGATTTGGTTAAAAAACAATATAAACTTGCCGTTAATGAGTTAACAACACTTTATTTGACAAACGCAATCAATGCTTTTCAAAGCGGGGACTATAATACCGCAATTAATGAATATTTAAAAATCGATCCTCCGACAACCGATTCTTTTCTTGGAGTTGCAGCTTCTTATCAATATTTAAATAATTATCAAGAAGCAATTAAATATTATAAAAAAGCGATGGAACTAGCTCCCTCAAATTCAGAAATTCCGTTTTATATTGCTTCTTTATATGCAAACATAAACGATTTAGAAAATGCAAAAATATATATTGAAATAGTTCTTACAAAAAATCCGACAAATCAGAAAGCATTAGAGTTAAAAAATTTCATTACCGATAAAGAAAATGAATTATTATTAACGAAAGCAATTAATTTATATGAAGAAAAGAAATACAATGAAGCAGTTGAAATTTTTTCAAATGTTATAAAATCAGCTCCCAACAATGCAACGGTATATTATTACAGAGCAATGGCGTTTGATGCTTTAAACAATTATGATAAAGCAATTGCAGACTATAATCAAACCATAAAATATGCGCCTGAAATGATAATTGCATATTATTCTTTAGGAGTTGATTATGATTTAACAAATAATTATCAAAAAGCAAAAGAAAATTATCAAAAATATGTCGAATTATCATTTGAAGATAATGAATACAAGAAATATGCACAAACAAGAATTAAAGAAATACAATAATGGTTACAAAAGAAAAAGAATTATTAAAAATCGGAAATGTTTCAATAAACAGTAAAGTTGTACTTGCGCCGATGGCAGGTATTACAGATTTCGTTTTAAGACAGTTAATCAGAGAATACACAAACGATACTCTGTTAATTACGGAAATGATAAGTTCCGAAGCTTTAGTTCAACGTCAAGATTGTGATATTACATCAACTAATGAAAAAGAAAAGCCTGTTTCATTTCAAATAGAAGGACACAAACCTGAATTAATGACTCGTTCCGCAAAAATACTCGAAAATAAAGCTTCTATAATTGATATAAACATGGGATGTCCCATAAATAAAATTGTAAAAGGAAATGACGGATGTGCGCTAATGAAAACTCCGCAATTAGCACGAGATATTGTAATTGCGGTAAAAGAAGCCGTTAATATTCCCGTAACCTGTAAATTTAGATTAGGTTGGAGTCAAGACAGTAAAAATTTTATTGAATTTGCACAATTAATGCAAGAAGCGGGAGCAAGTGCAGTTACCGTACACGGAAGAACAAGAAGTCAGTTATATTCGGGAGTTGCGGATTGGAAAGAAATTTCGAAATTACACGGAGAAATAGATATTCCTTATATTGCCAACGGAGATATTTCAAGTCCGCAGACCGCAAAAGAGTGTTTAGAAATATCTAAAGCAGATGCAATTGCTATCGGCAGAGCAACCATGGGTGATTTATCTTTGCTTTTCAGAACGGATAAATATTTAAAAACAGGTGAATTAATTACCGAACCGACATTAAAAGATAAATTAAAAATGATAAAGAAACATTTAGATTTCCAAATTGCATTCAGAGGTGAAGAAACAGGGATAAAGTTTTTTAGAAAATTTTATCCGTATTACATAAAAAATATTCGTGGCGGAGGCGAATACAGGCACAAATTAGTTACGGAATTAAACTATAATAATATTATTGCAATTCTTGATGAAATTGAAAGTAATTTAAATGAATTCCAATAAAAAATATTACGTATATATTATTTTAACAATTAATAATAAATTGTATTGCGGCTACACTGATAATATTGAAAAAAGGTATAAACAACACGAAAACGGTAAAGGTGCCAAATATACAAGAGCAAACAAACCACTTAAAATCGTTTACAGTGCTGAATTTAATTCAAAATCGGAAGCGCAAAAAGAAGAATACAGAATAAAACATCTTACAAGAAAGCAAAAAGAAGAATTAATCAATATCACTCAAATTTCCGATTTGATTTGTTGATATATTCACTTATTAATAAATAATCAGTATAATAATAGTATGAAAAAAGCAAGTTTAACTATACTTCTGTTAATAACGACAGTAATTACTTCCGGCGCAGGATATGTCGGAACATTGCCTGATATTGAAGCGGAATTTGAATATCTCAGAAAAAATACAGATAAAAAAATTAATGCTCCATATACAATAAAAGAATTAGATAAAAAAAATGAAGAAACATTAAAACCTATTCCGGCGGAAAATGATGATTATATTGACATAATTATAAAAAAAGATAAAACACCAAAATATATTCACGATATTAACAGTTTAATATTAATTTTGGAAAAATTAAGAAAATGTATAAACACGAATGAAGATATTCAAAAATTTAATGCAGTTTCAAGTAATTTAATCGACCATATAGAATATATAAAACAAGAATATTTTGATAAACCCGAAAGTAATTACATGTCATATAAAATTTTACAAAATCTTTCCGCTGAAACAAGAGATGTTGCAACTTTCAGAAGTAACGGACACGCAAGAATGAAATACTATCCTTATTCTTCCGAAGAAAATATTTATACAAAAGAAAACCTCGAAATAAAATTAAATTCCTTGTTAAAAAATGTAAATGAAACATTGTTTATTCTAAAAAATTTGGAATAATAATTTATTATACAAATTTATAACTTTATGACTATATCATTTTTTATTGTTTCTTTTTAACATTTTTACAGACTGAACATTGTTCATTAAGGAGTTTTAAATGTTAAAAAAAATAATTATTACCTATTGCGCCGTTATGTTTTTTTCTTTAAGCGGATTTTGTTTAACAAATGACGTTTTATCCGATATAGAACTTTCAAATTTCGGAAAGAATTATGCAAATGAAAGCATGGCAAACAGATTAAATCGTTTAGAAACACAATTTTTAGGAATGACACAATCGGGTGATATAGAGTCAAGAATTAATACAATTTATAAAATTGCAAACAGTTCATTTACAAATCCTATTTTATCAATTCAAGAAAATAATTATTCAAAGAAAAGACCTTTCAAAAGATTTTGGCAAAATATAACTTCAACATTTGATGATAACGGAATAATTACGGGTTATACCCCTTCTATATCTTCATTTAATGTATCAGGCTTTGATTTTAACAATAATTTTAACTATAATTTAAATCACAATTTTCAAGATAACTATTACAATAAAACTCCGTACGGATATTGTCCTTATCATACGAATAACATTTCACAAACTTTTGAAAAAATGAACAATTCTTTTAATCATTTTGATAAACGTCACAGTAGTAAATTCTACAACAAACAACATCCGTTTAACAATTATAACGCATACAATCCGTCTTATTTGTCAAAACGTTATATTCCTACAAATTCAAATCAAAATCTAAATATAGGTACATCCGTAAAAATTTTAGAAGATTAAATTTATAAATAAAAAAATATAAACGAGAACAAATAATAATGTTCTCGCTTAAAAAATAGTTAATATTTAGACCAAATATTATGACTCAAATACATAACAAAGTAGAGAAGCTTCTCTAGCTTTTTTTACTGCACTTGCAAGCATTCTTTGGTGCAATGCACAAGTACCGGTAATTCTTCTCGGAAGAATTTTACCTGCATCAGTTAAGTATTTTCTTAATTTTTGTGCATCTTTATAATCGATATTTTCGATTTTATCTGCACAGAAACTGCAATTTTTACGTTTCTTTTTGTCTAATTGTTCTTTTGCCATTATATTTTCCTTTATCTTCTATTTTTTTACTTAGTTTTACTGACAATTAAAACGGAATTTCTTCTTCTCCGATTAATATATCATCCATCTCTGTTTCAGAGAATTTAACAACTTCTTTTTGAGCCGGTGCCGAATTTGCAGATGATTTAACAGAACCTGAAAGAACTTCAAAACTTGATAAATCCAATTCAACAACTTTTCTTTCGCTGCCGTCATCACATTGAATATTGTTTACTTGCAATCTGCCCTCCGCAACAATCTTGTCATTTTTAGAAACAGATTGTTCAACAGTATCCGCCAAATTACCTCTGGCTACAACTCTTATTACAGATTGCTCTTTTTCATCAATATTTAAAGTAAAAGATGTGACCGGAACATTATTTGCAGTAAATCTTTTTTCCGGATTTCTATATACTATACCTGATAATACAGCTTTTGCGATTGACATATTTTTCTCCGATTAAGCTTTAACTTTTGAATTTTCAAGAAGCATGGTTCTTAAAATATTTTCTTTTAATCTTAATTGTCTGCTTAA
>CAZGRH010000070.1:0-7880 GCA_964527005.1 uncultured Muribaculaceae bacterium
TTGTTCTAAAGATTCACCGCAATATATAATAGGAACTAAACCGTTAGCTAAAATAGCTTTTGCTTTTTTGTTAACCATTTCATCAGTTTCACCGAAATATTCTCTTCTTTCGGAGTGCCCGATAATAATATATTCACATCCTGCATCTTTTAACATTTCAACAGAACATTCACCTGTGAAAGCACCTTTTTCTTCAAAATAACAATTTTGAGCCGCTAATCTTACTTTTCCGCAACCGCAATCTTTTAATGCTTTATTTGCTGCATATAAAGAAACAAATGTAGGAGCGATAACAACTTCTGGAAGTGCTGCTTTATCTTCCGCTTTTAATTCCGCCATAATTGCATTTGTTAAATCTGTTGCTTCCGCTTGAAATTTGTGCATTTTCCAATTTCCGGCAATTACAGGTCTTCTTGACATAATTTACCTTCTTTCGTTTATTAATACAAGTAAGATTTTAGTTAAAACACAAAGTTTTAGCAAGTTTTATAAGAATTAACGGCAACTATATCTTTATCTCCTCTGCCTGATAAACAAACTATTATTACTTCATCTTTTTTCATTGTCGGTGCAATCTTTTTAGCATACGCAATAGCATGTGAACTTTCGATTGCGGGAATTATCCCCTCGGTTTTTGAAAGGTATTCAAATGCTTCAATTGCTTCAATATCCGTGATTGGAACATATTTCGCTCTTTTTATTGAATTTAAATAAGCGTGTTCAGGACCTATTCCAGGGTAATCCAACCCTGCAGAAACTGAATATACGGGTGCAATTTCATCTTTATCATTTTGACAGAACATTGATTTCATACCGTGAAAAATTCCTGTTTTACCTTTGCAAATTGCGCAAGCGTGCTTTTCCGTATTAATTCCGTATCCTGCTGCTTCGCAACCTACTAATTCAACATCTTTATCATTAATAAAATCATAAAACATTCCTATAGCATTGCTTCCGCCACCAATACAAGCAACAACAACATCAGGTAACTTGTTTTCTTTTTTAAGAATTTGTTCTTTTGTTTCTTCTCCGATTATTTTTTGAAAATCTCTTACCATTTTTGGAAACGGGTAAGGACCTACCCGTGACCCTAAAACGTAATAAGTATCTTTGCAACATTCCGTCCAACATTTCATTGCTTCATTTACCGCATCGTTTAGTGTTTGTTCTCCTGAAGTTACAACATTAACTTTTGCACCGAGTTGCTTTATTTTTAATACGTTTAATTCTTGTCTGAGCGTATCTTCTTTGCCCATAAAAATTTCACAATCCATTCCCATTAATGCCCCAACTGTTGCAACCGCAACACCGTGAGAACCTGCGCCGGTTTCTGCTATTATTTTTTTCTTGCCCATATATTTTGCCAATAACATTTGTCCTATAACATTATTAATTTTATGAGCGCCCGTGTGATTTAAATCTTCTCTTTTTAAATAAATTTTTGCTCCGCCTAAATCTTCAGTCATATTTTTCGCAAAATATAACATTGATGGACGATTTGCGTAATTTTTTAATAAATCTTTGTATTCTTTTTGAAAATCTTCGTTTTCTATATAATATTCATACGCTTTTTCTAAATTTTTAATCTCTTCCGATAATTCTTTAGCAACATATTGTCCGCCAAATTCACCAAAATTCATTTTATCTGTTTTATTCATTTTAAACCTTACTTTCTTTATTATCATGCATAAAAATATTACTTCCGTAAATAAACAAAAGTAACACAACCTTGTCAATCAATCAATTTGACACAAAAAATCCCTTTTTAAATTTTAAATATTAAAAAGTGATTTACATAAATATCAACAAAAACAACAAATATTATTAATATCTGTCAAAATGATTGTCGACTTCTATTCTGCGCCAAGCAAATTTTTTCGTTGAAAAAGAAAACCAATTAGCAAAAAGGCTTATCATATCTTCTACAAAAGTTAATATATTAAAATTCATATTAAATTCCCCTTTTTACTAACGATACTGTTTTCTCATTTTACATCTTTTTTTAATATTTTACTAGTGTCAAAATTACATTTGTTAACAATTGTTAAATTAATTGATTAGAATAATAATTTTTTTTTTGAAATCTTATTCTTACATTTATATTAATATTTTAAAAATTGCTTTTTTAACTTTTTCAGGTTTGGTTACTGACAATGCTGGCATATGTGCATCATTCGGATAAAAAATCAAAAAATTTCCTACCGTAGCTTTTAATTTATCAACTGTTCCCGATAAAAACATAACATCTTTTTCTTCATTATATTCTTCCGAAACAGAAGTATTTTGTATATTTGTATAGCCCATATATTCTTCACCTGATACAACTACTTGGATATCAATATATTTTTTATGTGCTTCTAATTTTTGAATTGGTTTTGTTTCATATTCTTGCAAATTAAAAAATAAATTTTTACCTTTTAATTCGTAACTACCGCATTTCATTTCCAATAAATTATTGTTTTGTAAATAATTTGCAACAAATTTAAAATCCGGATTTAAATGTTCATATTTGGCTAATTCATTAATATTATCAATAATCATGGCTAACTCCTTTTATTTTAATTTAACACAATTTATTACAAAAGTTAAACAAAAAGGCAATTTTTGAATAAAAAAAAACTTTATATATACAAGAGGATAATAAATAAGTTTTGGAGCAGATAAATGAACGAAGAACAATTAAATTCAATTTTAGGTACAGTAAGCGAACCGGTACAAAACAAATATAAAATTTCATCACGTAAAGATTTATATGAAATTGAAAGTTTAATGAGGATATTTGCAATTTCATCCGAACAAAAAAATAAACATAAATTATTGTCTATTAAAAATTTAGCTACAATGAAAGTTTTATACAGTAATAATTAATGTTTTTAATTATTTAAATTTTCTTAAAAATGCTTGAGCATAAGAATATTGTTCCGTAAATCCGACAGCTTTGTACATTTTTACTGCAGGTATATTATCGTAATCGCAACTTGCATTAAGTTCTTTTAAATTCCAATTCCCTGAAATAGCAGAAGATAAAAGGTTATCAACCGTAAGTTTTAATAATATTTTACTGTAACCTTTACCTCTGTGTTTTTTAGAAATTGCAACCAAAGGAATATTTGCAATTTTTTCATTTGTGAGATTTGCAAAACAAAAACCAACGGGATGTTTTTTATACAAAAGTATTTTTGTAACTCCCGAAAGAAATTCACCATATATATTTGAAGTGATTTTTTCAATAATGTCTTTGCAGCCGTTGTAAGTTGTAAATCTGTTATCGAACAAAGCATCAGAAGATTCGGAAAATGCTTCCGATAAAATATGTGCGGCTTCTTTAAAATAAGTTGTTCGCCAATTTGTAATAGTGTAATCTTGACCTAAAATCGGTACTTCAACATCTTTTTCTTTTGTTAATGCTTTTATATCGGATAGATTAAAGCCCATAACAGAAGTATTTACAATTTCGAAACCGAAAGCTTTTATATCTTCTTCAAATGTTGCTTGTTTCCCTAACATCGGATAAGTTACAACCTTTTTTTCAATTGTTTTTTCGTTTATTTTAAGAAATTCTTCAAGTAATAATTTTCTTTTTGAATTTAAATTTTCATTACCGATACAGTGAATTATATTTAATTCCAAAGATTCGGAAATTAAAGTTGTATAAACAAGAAATCCCGTCGGAATTTCATCTTCAAAAAGTACTAAACATTGAAGAAGTCCGTCTTCAACGCTTTTTATAAATTTATCGTACTCCAAAGGTTCAAGTTCAAAATTATAATCCGAAAACGCTTTATACCTAAAATCATTATAGACTCCGGATAAAATTCTGTAATATTCTTTTTTATATTTTTCTACTTTAAATAAAGTTATGCCTGCCATGGTTATTCTCTTTATAAATCAATTAAGTGTGACATTTTGTCTATTTTTGTATGAATATATTTCTCATTATATTGGTTTAAAGGAGTTTTTAATGCAACACGATCTTCAATTTCCAATCCGTACCCTTTTAAAGCAATTATTTTTGTAGGATTATTTGTAATTAATTTTAGTTTTGTGTAGCCTATATCTCTTAAGATTTGTGCGCCTATTCCGTAATTGCGTAAATCAGGTTGAAATCCCAATGAAATATTAGCTTGAACGGTGTCTTCACCTTTTTCTTGAAGTTCATAGGCTTTAATTTTATTAACTAAGCCTATTCCCCTGCCTTCATGTCCTCTTATATATACCAAAGCACCTTTTCCGTATTCTTCAATTAAACGAAGAGCCGATTCTAATTGATTTTGACAATCACATCTTTTTGAATGGAAAATATCCCCCGTCAAACATTCGCTATGAACTCTTACCATCGGAATTTTTTCGGAGCCGTCGTCTTTAACTATTGCGACTTGGTCTATTCCTCCGAGAGTGTTTGTATATCCGTAGATTTCAAAATTGCCGAAATCAGACGGTAATTTCGCTTGCGCCGCACGTTTCATAAACGTTTCTTTTTTTAGTCTGTACTCTATTAATTGCGCAACTGTAATAAATTTTAAATTATGCTTTTTTGCAAATTCAAAAAGATTATCACGTCTTGCCATTGTGCCGTCATCGTTGAGAATTTCACAAATTACGGCAGCAGGAATTAACCCTGCTAATCTTGCCAAATCAACCGAAGCCTCGGTATGACCGACTCTTTCCAACACACCGCCTTTTTTTGCAATCAAAGGGAAAATATGCCCCGGACGAGTTAAATCAGACGGAATTGCATCATTTGCAACCGCAACTTCTATTGTTTTAGCTCTGTCATAGGCGCTTACTCCGGTTGTTGTTCCGTATTTTTTCGTTGCATCTATACTTTGTGTAAATGCCGTTCCTTTTGGGTCTGTATTGTTACTTACCATTTGGGACAAGCCTAATTGTTTTGCTTTTTCTTCCGTAATAGAAAGACATACAACACCTTTACAATTTGAAACAAGAAAATTCATGTTTTCAGGTGTAACAAATTGGGCGGGAATGATAACATCACCCTCGTTTTCTCTATCTTCATCATCCGCAACAATAACAGGATTACCGTTCTTGAATTCTTCAATTGCTTCTTCAATTGTATTAAAAATAATTTTTTCCATTTACACAAATCCGTTCTCGACTAAAAAGCCATAATCTATATTTTTTTTATTATCTTTTGAATTAAAAATTTTTTCAACATATTTTGCGAATAAATCAGTTTCTATATTTACAAAATCCCCTTGTTTTAACGAACCTAGATTTACTTCATTTAACGTTGTCGGAATTAATTCCGTCGAAAATATATTATTGTTAATTGACGCAACTGTCAGACTTACACCGTTAACGGCAATTGAACCTTTATAAATTACATATTTTGTATATTGTTCGGGAAGTTTAAAAAATAATTTTTTGGAAAATCCGTCTTGTTGAATATTAGTTATTTCTGCGGTGCAATCTACGTGTCCTGATACTATATGTCCGTCAAGTCTTTTATTTAAGGTTAATGCTCTTTCAAGATTAACTATATCATTCGTTTTTAGTGATTTAAAAGTGGTAACATTAAGTGTTTCGTTGGAAACATCAACTTTTATGAAGTCTGAACCAAACTCCGTAACCGTTTGACACGCACCGTTTATTGCAATGCTTGCTCCGATATTTAAATCAGGCAATATTTTTGAACACGAAATTGTTAATTTCATTCCGTCAGAAGAAATTATACAATTTTTAATTTTGCCTTTTTCTTCAATTAATCCTGTAAACATACTATGATTTTAGCATAAACGATATTCCTGAAACAGTGAAAATAAAATTATTATTACATTTTTTAAATTTAGTTGTAAACTTTGAAAAAAAATAATAAAATGAATGATAGGGGGTGTTTTAATGGCAATAGCATATTTAGGATTAGGCTCTAATATCGGAGATAAAGTTTCAAATTTAGAAAAATCTTTAGAACTTCTTACTAAAGATAAAGTTGTTACAGTCATCAGATCTTCTGCGTATTATGAAACAGAACCATGGGGGAATAAAAATCTTGATTGGTTTGTAAATTCCGTTATTGAAGTTAAAACAAAATTAACCCCGCAAGAATTGTTAAATTTTTGCAAAAAAATTGAACAAGAAATGGGAAGAGATATAACTCCAAAAGAAACATACGAAGCAAGAATAATTGATATTGACATACTTGTTTACGGCGATTTAACGGTAGATGAACCAAATTTAAAAATACCACACGTACACATAAAAGAAAGAGCGTTTTGGCTGGTTCCGCTTTTAGAATTAATTCCTGATTATGAACATCCAAAATTTAAAAAATCTTTGCTTCAGTTGCATGAAGAATTGGAAAATGTGGATGATGTCTATTTGTACGGAACCGGAATTGAGTTATAAAAAAATAGCAGTAATAGGTTGCGGAGCTGCAGGCGGATTAGTTTCCGTTCTTTTAAGCAAAAATCCCGAATGTCAAATTACGGCATTTGATACAAAAGAACCTTTTTTAACTTTATTGCCAACAGGTGGCGGCAGGTGTAATATTACCAATACAAAAGAGGATATTCATGATTTTGTTAAAAATTATCCGAGAGGTGAAAAGTTTTTATTATCTGTTTTTTCGAAATTTGATATTCAAAAAACTCTTGAATTGTTCTCTCAATTAGGTGTCAAAACATATGTTCAAGATGATTACAGAGTGTTTCCAACCTCGAACAGTTCAAAAAAAACAATTGAAATATTACAAAATCATTTAAAAACAAATAATTTCGAATTAAAAAAAGAAAAGGTTTTTGCGGTAAAAAAACAAGACGAAAAGTTTTCAGTTAATGAAAAATATGTATTTGATACAGTAATAATTACAACCGGCGGAAAAGGTAACGGCTTTGAATTGGCAAAAAGTTTAGGACATAATGTTATTGATATAAAGCCGTCATTGTGCAGTTTAAACGCAAAAGAGAAATATTTGTATAATCTTGCGGGTATCAGTTTTAAAAATGTTGAAGCAAAAGTTGACAATAAAATTGTAACCGGTGATATTTTGTTTGCTCATAAATTTATAACGGGTCCTTGTATTTTTAAAATATCCGCATTAACGGCATTTAAGGATTTTGGGGCGGATAATCCGATGCAAATTATATTAAAACTATCTGATATGGAAAAAGAAGAAATTGAAGAATGTATTTTAAAAAATTCTAAAAAAAATTTGAAAAATGTGTTTAGTAAATTTGTACCCGAAAAATATATTAGCGAAATTGCAAGAGTTAACGGAATAAATATTGAAAAACAATGTGCGCAAATAAAAAAACAGGAAAAAGAAATTTTAATAAATTCAATTTTAAAATTAGAATTGCATGCAATTAACAGGGTACAAGGCTCTGAGATAGTGAGTGCGGGCGGAGTTGATTTAAACGAAGTGAATGCTAAAACAATGGAATCAAAACTTGTTAAAAATTTGTTTTTTGCAGGTGAAATTTTAAATATTGACGGCTTTACGGGCGGATATAATCTTCAAAATTGTTGGTCGGGCGCTCGGATAATTGCAAGTAATTTTAATTAGAATATTTTTGTTTGTATGCTTGTTGTAAAAAATTTTCTTTTGTTCTTTGCGATTTGTAAACAAAAGATTGAAAAAAATTTATGTTTAATATATGTTATAAACATGAGATTTCAAGTAAAAAATATAGAATATGGGGAAAGAGAAGTATTCTATAATTTTTCGATGTAAACAATAACAAACTCAATAAGAAAAGGTGATACAATGGGAATCAAAGGTAAAAATGACAGAATGGTAGTTCTTGCTTGTGAAGAATGCAAAAGAAGAAACTACACGACAGTAAAAAACAAGAAAAACATAAAAGAAAGAATGGAATTAAACAAATATTGTCCGTTCTGCCAAAGACACACAGCACACA
>CAZGRH010000071.1:0-3468 GCA_964527005.1 uncultured Muribaculaceae bacterium
TAAAATTTGCATTATATAAATTGTCAAATCCCGAAGAGGATAAACCAAAAGATTCAATAGTAAAAAAAATAATAAGACCCCTTTCTACTGCGACTTCTATTGCCGGCGCAGGATTGGGGGATCCGTTTAGTGCTACTGCAGCGCTTTTTGGCGGTCATTTCCTCAATTCATTATCATTTAATGATAAAGATTTGAATTATAAATATACAAAAGTAACCGATGCTGATATGATTGTTTTGATTACGAAAATTGATAATATGCAAAAAAAAGTATTAGATAAATATTTTGATTACATGACTGCGTATAATATGCTTTCCATTGCGGAAAAAAATATAAAGAAACGTGAAGAACGTTATAATTCCGGAATTTATACAACTAAAGAACAATTAATTGTTGCCGATGCTTTTTACAGAACTGCTATTGATACAAAATCACGCTTAGAATTGGAATTTCTTGAACATAGGGCAAGTTTGGAACAAATAGCAGGTATTGATGCCTTGCTTGAATTTGAAAAGAAATTATCTAAAAACTAAAATCATTTTTTCCGTTTAGGCTTTTTCTTTTGTTTATCGTTTTGTTGTTGTCCTGTTTTTACTTTTGAATTCATTTGTACTCTTTTAACAGAGAAAACATCCGGCAATGATAAAAAAGAATTTATAACTGAATTTAATTTTTCAATCCCGTTAACTTCAACTCCCAGTTCAATAACTGCAACTTTCTTTGCATAATTAGTTTTTACGTTAGCATAAATTATATTTGTATTTGTATCGGACGCTTTTATTAAAATATCTTTTAATAATCCCATTTTGTCGGCACAATTAATTCTAATTGATGTAACATAAGTTTTATTCGGAACTTCATTATTGCGCCAAGTAATTTTCATTAATCGTTCTTCGGGAATTGTATCCAGCGACGGACAATCAATTCTGTGGATTGATACACCTTTTCCACGTGTAATAACACCGACTATCATTTCCCCGGGAACAGGAGTGCAACACTTTGCAAAACTGTACAACATACCCTCTAAGCCTACAATTTCATCTTTATAGTGGCTTTTCTTTTTAGTTGAAATATACCGTTCAGGTTCTACCGGTTGCATATCTTTTTTTATTTTAGCGCAAACTTTGCTTACCGTCGTTTCTCCGTTGCCGACGGAAGCAAACATATCATCAACACAAGAAAAATTTAAACTTTTTGCAATTTCACTAAAAGTACCGTTTTTTAAATTTTCATCAAATACTGCTTTTGTTAAATCTGTTTCAATTAAATTACGTCCGTTTGCAATATATTCATCTCGGTTATGTTTTTTAAACCACCGTCTGATTCTTGATTGAGCTTGTTTTGTCACGCAGAATTTTAGCCAGTGCATTTTCGGTTCACCGGTCTTTGATGTAAATAATTCTACAATATCGCCATTTTTCAATTTCGTATCTAATTGCGCAATACGTCCGTTAATTAACGCCCCCGTAGTTTTATAACCTACTTCCGAGTGAATTCTGAAAGCAAAATCGATAGGTGTAGCATTTTGCGGCAGGTCAATAATATCCCCCATCGGGGTAAATGCAAAAACTTGATTACCAAATAAATCTAATTTTACTTTTTCAACGAACTCATTTGCATTTTGAGTTTCTTTATCAAGTTCTATCATTTGGTGCATCCAAGAAAATTTTATATCATCATCGGTAGATGCTTTTATAGAACCGCTTTCTTTATATTTCCAATGCGCAGCAACACCATATTCCGCAACTTGATGCATTTCTTTTGTTCTAATTTGAACTTCAAGCGGTTTTTGCATCGGTCCGATTACGGAGGTGTGTATTGACTTATAACCGTTTCCTTTTGGCATTGCTATATAATCTTTAAATCTTCTTGGAATAGGTTTAAACAATGAATGGATAATGCCTAATACTTCATAACATTGACGTTCGGTATCGACAATTACCCTAACTGCAGTAATATCATATAAATCATTAAAAGCGACGTTAAGTCGTTGCATTTTTTTATATATACTGTAATAATGCTTTGCTCTTCCCGTAATTTCGGCAGAAACTTCATTTTTCTTTAAACTTTCGGAAATTTCATCAATAAGTATTTTAACGGTATTTTCTCTTTCAACTCTTTTCTGTGCTACTAATTTAGCAATTTCGAAATATTTTTCGGGATTTAAATATCGTAAAGATAAATCTTCTAATTCTGCTTTGATTTTCCCGATACCCAGACGATTTGCTAAAGGTGCAAAAATATCCAATGTTTCTTGAGCAATTCTTGTTTGTTTTTCAGGCGCCATATAATTGAGAGTTCGCATATTATGAAGTCGGTCTGCAAGCTTTAACAAAATAACACGAATATCTTTTGCCATTGCGATAAACATTCGTCTAAAACTTTCAGCTTGGCGTTCTTCTTTTGATTTGAATTGATATTTATCCAGTTTTGTAACTCCGAGAACAAGATTTAAAACGTCTGAACCGAATTCAGCTTCCAATTGTTCCGCAGTGTATCCGGTATCTTCAATCGTATCGTGAAGAATTGCAGCAATAAGTGTATTTTTGTCAACCTTTAATGACGTTAAAATTTTTGCAACTTCAACCGGATGTATAATATAAGGTTTTTCACTTACTCTGTATTGTCCTGCGTGTAATTTTTCCGCAGTTTTATAAGCTCTGTATATTTCTTTTATTTCTTCATCCGAACGATTTTGATCTTTTAATATTTTTTCTAATTCTAAAAATAAATTTTCTTGTTCCATTATTATTTCCTGTTTGTTTTTATTTTACACTTTATTTGTTAATTTTTCTACATGTTTGAAAATAGTTACTGCAATTAATGTATAATTATTTTATGAATACAAATATTAAATTTATTTCAACTTCAGAAAAAGGTGTAATTTTGTCAGTAAAATTAGTGCCAAATTCTTCTTTTTCAAAAATTGTCGATTATACTCAGGAATATGTACGAATAAAAATTTCAGCACCACCTCTTGAAAATAGGGCAAATAAAGAATTAATTCAATTTTGTTCCCAATTTTTTGATATTAATAAATCAAAAATTGAAATAATATCAGGGGATAAATCAAAGTTAAAAAAAATATTATTCAAAGATGTTTCATCAATAATAATTACACAAAAACTTATGTTTGTGTTAGACTCAATAAATAAAGGGATTTAAACAAAGGATTTAAAATGTTAACATTAATTTGGACAATTCAAATAATTACGGCAGTATTATTAATATTATTAGTTTTATTACATTCTCCGAAAGGTGACGGAATCGGAGTTATGAGCGGTACTTCAAATTTGTTTTCTTCTCAAAAAAGTGCCGAGAAGGGTTTAAATAGAGTAACCTATATATTATCAGCAGTATTTATACTTTGTTCGTTTATTACGGGTTATCATATTTTCGGTTAAATTTTATTACTGATATATTTTCTTTAAAATTATTAAATTGTTCGTAATTTGTAATAATTTTATC
>CAZGRH010000071.1:3568-7859 GCA_964527005.1 uncultured Muribaculaceae bacterium
CTGATATATTTTCTTTAAAATTATTAAATTGTTCGTAATTTGTAATAATTTTATCTTTATATATTTGTGCAAGTTCATTCAACTGTTTTTTATTCATTGTTAAAATATCTTTATAATAAATTGGAAATACTGTTCTGCCGTGTCTTGTATTGTCAAATTTTAAAATATTTAAATTTTCTAAATTTCTGACTTTTAAATATTGAATGTAATCAACTTCGGAATAATAAGGAAAATAATAATTTATTTGCGTTTTTATTTTATCGTTATTAGCGCTTTGTTTCTTTATTAAAGGAATTATTGATTTGTATTTTAAATAATCTGATAATTTTACATATTTCGGGTTATAAGCTTCGAAATTTAACACAAATTGACCGCAAAAATTCATTACTATATCTGCATTTAACTTTATTCCGCATAAAGTTGCCATATAACCGCCTGCAGATGTACCGCAAACAGTAATTTCATAACCATTACAATATTTATTAATAATTTCTTTTAAAAAATTTACAAGTTTATCAATTGAATTAATTTGTTTGTTTATTCCGTTTAAATACCAACAACGATGCACATTTCTGACGAAAATAATATTTGAATAATAATTATTTATATCTTTAGATATGTTTATCCATTCATAATATTCGTAATCAGGAACTAAAAAATGTTTTTCATCACAAAATATATGATTACTTGTAAAAAATATTATAAGTCTTTTTGTAGTTATCTTTGTTTTAATCAGTTGAAAATTTTTTCGAGTATTGTAAAGCTCTTGAATAAATTTTTCACTCCGAAGTAGTGTCCGGTTTTTATTTTCCAGTTGAACCAAACCCGCCTTCTCCTCTTTCTGATGTTGCAAGTTCACTTGTTACTTCTATATTTGCTTTTTCAACCTTTGCAATTACCATTTGAGCTATTCTGTCGTCAGGTTTAATCGTATATTCTTCATTAGATAAATTTACCAATCCTACACATACTTCACCTCTATAATCGGCATCTACCGTACCAACAGCGTTAATAAGAGTAATGCCATGTTTTACGGATAATCCGGAGCGTGCTCTTATTTGTGCCTCATATTCAAGCGGAATTTCAATTTTTATTCCTGTCGGAACAAGAGTTCTTTCTAAAGGCTTTAAAGTTATTTCTTTTTCAATTGCAGCATATAAATCCATTCCGCTTGAACCCTCTGTTTTATATTCGGGTAAATGTTTATTATGTTCCATTCTTATAATTTTCATTTGCATAAATTGTTACTCCCGTTATTTGTTAGTTAATACATATACCATTTGTCTGTTTGAAATTGACAAATGTTTTGATAAATTAAATTCTCCTTTGGGAAGCAAATCATATTTTTGTGTTTCCATTGCTTTGTACGTACATTTAAATTTGTTAGTAACTACAAATTCATTAACAAAGTTCAATAATATGATTGTATCCATTAAATCCAGTTCTTTTTCCATGTTATCCGTTATATTTAATGCACTTATTACAAAAGAAAATGAAACTCTTATTTTATATTGTTTAAATTCATTTACTATTGATTGAAGTCCTACATTTAAGAAATATAAAAATTTATCTGCATAATTGAAATTTTTATAAACTAAAAATAAATTTTTTCTGTAATAACCTTTTTGCATCGGATTTGTATCTTGCAAATTTAAGACAAGTTTTTTTATAACACGTTGTTTCCAAAGTTCAAGTTCGTCGTAAGATAAGTCAGTATCGGTTTCGGTTTTTTTTATTTTGTTTATATTTATAGAAAGTAAAAATATTAATTTTTCCGGTTCTAATGGAACAAAATCGGAAATTTCTTTCTTTGTTTCGGAATATAATATTTTATTTCTTTCAATATTCTTTTTATTTTTTCTTTGTCTTAATTTTCTTTGTTCTTCTTCTTTTATATTTTCAATTATTTGATAAATACTTGATACAAAAAAATCCGCCAGAAAACCGAGTATAATTGTTGCCATTCCGATAAATGCAAGTGAAAAGTCAACTGAAACACCTTTCGGAGTATAAAACAATCTTACTATTTTATAAGGAATTATAAATAGCCAATTAAACAAATATAGCCAATCTACTTCCAAACAATTTAAAAACCAAAATAAAAAACATAAAAAAGAATAAAAGAAAAACGAAAATCGTAAGAATTTCACACTTAATAATAAGTGCGCAAATAAATCAACTTTACTTGTATTTTTGTATTTCTTTTTTACCATTACTACCTATAATATGATATTATCTATCAGTCTGGTTGTGCCGTTTTTTACCGCAATAGCAACCAATGTATTTGATTTAGCTTTTTTCAATTGTTCAAATGTAGAATAATCTCTAAAATCGATATATTCAATTTCCAAAGATTTATCCAAATACGCAATAGCTGTATCAAATAAGATTTCAGTATCAACTATTCCCTGTAAATAAGCATTCTTAACTTCATTCAAAGCCTTTGAAACAGTAAGTGCTTTTTGCTTTTCAGTTGCAGATAAATATGAATTTCTTGAACTTAAAGCAAGTCCTGAATCTTCTCTCACAATAGGACAAGGAATAATTTTGACATTCATATTCAAATCTTCAACAATTTTTTTGATTATAAATAATTGTTGAGCATCTTTTTGTCCGAAAAATGCATAATCAGGGGTCGTAATATTAAATAATTTTGTTACAACTGTCGCAACTCCGTCGAAATGTCCGACTCTTGATTTTCCGCACATACAATCAACGTAATTATAAGCGGGACAAACAAAAGTTAAATCCGTATTGGAAAGTTTTTTATCTCCGTACATTTCTTTTGCATTCGGGGCAAAAATTAAATTCACACCCAATTCATCACATAATGCTTTATCTTTATCAAGAGTTCTCGGATATTTTTCTAAATCTTCATTTGGTCCGAATTGTATGGGATTTACAAAAATACTCACAACTACAAAATCACAAGTTTCTTTTGCTTTTTTTATTAATGAAGCATGACCGGAGTGTAAAGCGCCCATAGTCGGAACTAATCCGATTGTTAACTTTTCATTTTTCCGTTTTATTATGTTTTCTTTTACTTCACTAATTTTGTGTAACAAGAGTGCGCTCAAGTTTATATTTCTCCTCTTCCGTTAAATTAAAAATATTTTCCTGATATGGAAATAAATTATTTTTTACTTCACTGTTATATTCAGCAATAGCTTTTTTCATAATTTCTTTTATATTAGCATATTGTTTAACAAATTTAGGAACATTTCCCGAATATTTTCCTAAAATATCGTCTATAACAAGAACTTGTCCGTCGGTATATTTCCCTGCACCAATGCCAATTGTCGGGACATTTAATCTTTCCGTAATGTATTTTGCGGATTCTTCTGGAACCATTTCAAGAACAATAGCAAAAACACCTACTTCTTCTAATTTTTTTGCGGCTTCTAAAAGTTTTATCGTATTTTCATGTGACTTACCTTGAATAAAATATCCGCCAATTTGATTAATATACTGAGGTGTAAAGCCCAAATGCCCACAAACACAGATACCTGATTGGGTAAGATGTTTAATTTCATCTAATATAAAGTCTGAAGCGCCCTCAAGTTTTACCGCTTTTGCACCTGCTTGTATTAATTTACCTGCATTGATTGTTGTTTGCTCTTTTGAAACGTGATACGAAAGAAACGGCATATCTGCTATTACTAACGCTCTTTTTGCTCCGTTAGAAACTGCTTTTGTAAATACTAACATATCATCAATTGTAACGTTTATTGTAGTATCATATCCTAATATTGTCATTCCTAACGAATCTCCGACTAATATTGAATCAATTCCCGCTTCATCAACATATTTTGCGGTTGCACAATCATAAGAAGTCAACATTGTGATTTTTTCGCCATTATCTTTCATTTTTTGAAATGTTCTTACTGTAACAGGTTTTATGTTTTCAGCCATTATACTTTACCTTTTTCTTTCTTTTTATACCAATAATAGATAACTCTTGCCAATCTTTTCGGTGAATGTCTTACAAAAGAAGAATGACCGTCATCAAATCTTTTATCGTGTATAAGATTTTTTTGAACAACTTCAATTCCCATTCGATTTAATTCATCATTATCAACAACAACAGGAACCGAACCTGCATCTTTATATGGTTCTATAAGTTCTTGAGGTAATTGCGTATTTACAAGTACAGCATCTATGATTTTATTGTATTTTGCGTGTGAAAGCAATGTTTTTACATGATCTGAAACCGAAAAACCGTCAGTTTCCCCAGGTTGAGTCATTATGTTGCAAACATATATTTTCTTTGCTTTTGCTTCATTTACCGCTT
>CAZGRH010000072.1:0-7562 GCA_964527005.1 uncultured Muribaculaceae bacterium
GTTTCCTTTTTGTAAATTGTAACAAATATTTTATTTTTGTTAAATAGTTTTATAAATTTGTCATTTTAATTTCAAAGTGATTAAATGTAAAGGTAATTTAATATTATGTTTGGAGAAAATAAAAGATGGAAGATGATAAAAAAGTAATTATAATAGGCGCAGGACCGGCAGGGTTAAGTGCGGCATATTATTTATTAAAACATAGTGAATATAAACCGATAATTTTAGAAGAAACAGAATTTATCGGCGGAATTTCCCGTACCCATAATTATAACGGTAACAGAATGGATTTGGGCGGTCATAGATTTTTTACCAAAAGTGATGAAGTTATGGATTTATGGCAAGAATTATTTCCGATTCAAGAGTTGCCGTCAAAGGATGCAATTTTATTAGGGGAAAAAGTCCCCGATATTAAAGGCGTTGACCCCGAAACCGAAGATAATGTTTTCTTAAAAAGAAATAGATTATCCAGAATTTATTTTTTGAAAAAGTTTTTTGATTATCCTATCAGCTTTAAACCTGAAACCTTTATAAATATGGGATTTTTGAATGTTATGAAAGCGGGTTTCGGCTATTTGCGGTCTTGTGTTATGAAAAGAGAAGAAAAATCTTTAGAAGATTTTTATATTAACAGATTTGGTGTGCCGTTATATCAAATGTTTTTTGAAGATTATACCGAAAAACTTTGGGGTATTCATCCGTCTAAAATAGCACCTGATTGGGGCGCTCAAAGGGTTAAAGGATTATCTTTAATCGGAGTCTTAAAAAATTGTTTATTGAAACCGTTTTTGAAAAAAGAACAAGTTGAAACATCTTTAATTGAAGAATTTTTGTATCCTAAAATGGGACCGGGACAATTGTATGAACAAATGGTGGAAAAAATCAAAGAAATGGGCGGTCAAATTATTCTTAATAATAAAGTGAATAAATTTAATTTTGAGGGTGATAAAATCGTCAGTGTTTCGGCTATTGATAAAGACAATGTTGAGCATACATATAATTGTTTGAGTGTTTATTCTTCAATGCCCGTAAAAGATTTGGTTTTGTCTTTTAATAAAGAAGTAGATGAAAAAGTTTTGGAAACCGCTAAAAATTTACCGTATCGTGATTTTATGACGGTTGGCTTGCTTGTTAAAAAATTCGCCGTTAAAAATAAATCAAAATATAAAACAGTAGGTGATATTATTCCTGATTGTTGGATTTATATTCAAGAACGAAATGTAAAACTTGGCAGATTACAAATTTTTAATAACTGGTCGCCTTATATGGTAAAAGATTTTGAAAATACCGTTTTTATCGGACTTGAATATTTCTGTAATGAAAATGACGATATGTGGAATACGGATGATAAAGAATTTGTTGAAATGGCAGCAGGTGAACTTGAAACAATCGGAATAATAAAAAAAGAAGATGTGCTTGATTCTACTTTGATAAGAGTTAAAAAGGCTTATCCTGCGTATTTTGGTTCGTATAAAGATTTTGATATTGTTAAAAATTATCTTGATAAAATTGAAAACTTGTATTGTATCGGCAGAAACGGTCAACATAGATACAATAATATGGATCATTCGATATTAACCGCTATTGAAGCGGCAAAAGCATTTATTTCCGGTAAAGATAAAGAATTGGTTTGGAAAGTTAATACAGAAAATGAATACCACGAAAAAAAATAATTTAGCGGAAATTGTTTGTTTTATATTATTTTGTATAAGTACAATTTTTGTAACAATTTTTCATGAGCCTTGGTTGGATGAATTGCAGGCATGGGCAATTTCAAAAGACAGTATTGCAAATATATTGTTTCTTTGCCCGCATTATGAGGTTCATCCTCCTTTATGGCATTTGATTTTAAAAATATTTTCTTCTTTAAAATTTAATTGTGAACTCGGAATCAGAATACCTAATTTGTTATTTATGTTTGCGGCAATTTGGTTATTAATATTTAAATCGCCTTTTCCGAAAATAATTAAATTGTCTTTGCCGTTTACATTTTTTTTGTTTTATCAATATTCGGTTTTAAGCAGACCTTATTCTGTTTTTTGTTTTGCAATGTTTTTGACTGCTATTTTGCATAAACAAAGAAATGAACATCCTTATAAATATATAAGTGCATTAGCATTATTGTGTTTATCAAGTGTTTACGGAATGGCAGTAACAACGGGCATTGTTCTTGCTTGGGGAATAGAGTGCCTTAATAAACAAAATTTTGTTGAATTTCTTAAAACTTTTGTTAAAACATCTAAATTTAAAGCAATGCTTATAATCTTTTTTTTGTGTTTGGTTTTGGCAATCGGTGTTTCTCCCGCTAAAGACACTTTTGCAACAAATCAAATATTACAAAAAGTTGATTATATTGTAAGATTTATATATTCTTTCTTTATTTTCCCTGCGGATGCATTGTTTTATAATTTCCTCAGTTATATGAGGTCTTCTCAAGCTTTTACAACTATTGATATATCGGATTATTTCAAATTATCATCACCTATTGTACAACAATTTTGGATTGGTGCATTCTTGGGATTAGGGGTAAATATATTATTTGTTAAAATATTTAAAAATACAAAAAATTTATTGCAGTTTTTATTGCCGTTTGGCGTGTTTTGCACGTTGGTTTTTTTGATATATGCACATCCTCATCATATCGGATTATTGACGATTTTTTATATTTATGCGTTTTGGGCATTGTATCCTTTTGAAAATGATAATTTGGACAAAAAGCTTAAAGGTATATTATATAAGTTCGTTTCCGTTGTAATAATAATTCAAATTTTTTGGAATTGCAGTTCTTGTATAAGCGAATATTTATATCAATATTCGCCGTCAAGAGTTTTGGTAAATTTTATAAAACAAAATAACTTACAAGATTATAAAATAATGAGTCAATGGTATTTCGCATTAAGTTACGTTAATAAACGGAACGGAAAAAATATAATAGGCACCGAAATAAAAACAGATGAAGATTTGGAAAATTTATTAAAAACTCATGATGAAATAATTACAAATAATTTTTTAATACAAGGTTCTTCTGTAATTATAAATGCATATTTTGATAAAAATATAATAGATTATTATAACGTGGATAATCCAAACAGATTGTATATATTCCTTAAAACTCAAACATCCGAGGAAGCGGAACAATTTAAACAAATTTATAAACAAAAAGGCTTGCCGGATATAATTATAGGTACATGCTTTTTTAAATATGCATTTACTGATGTAGAAAATCCGTATCAATATTATGATAATGTACTTAAGGTTAAATTTGGAAATATTTGGAAAAATACAGTTATGCAAGGTGATAAAAATGTTTATATCAGGCATGATATATTGGAAAGATTAAAAAATGAAAGAAATGGTTAAAGATAAAATAAGTAAATATTTTAATTTAGAAAGTGTTTGTTTCGTATTATATTGTCTGGGGATATTATTAGTAACAACTTTGCATGAACCTTGGTTTGATGAATTGCAGGCATGGGCAATTTCAAAAGACAGTATTGTTAATATATTATTTTTTCTGCCTCATTATGAGGGACATCCGCCTTTATGGCATTTGATTTTAAAAATATTTTCTTCTTTAAACTTTAATTGTGAAGTCGGAATTAAAATTCCTAATTTATTGTTTATGTACGGCGCTGTTTGGTTATTAATATTTAAGTCGTCATTTCCGAAAATAATCAGATTGACATTGCCGTTTACGTACTTTATTTTTTATCAATACGGAGTTATCGGCAGACCTTATTCAATTTTTTGTTTTGCCTTGTTTTTAGCTGCAACTTTATATAAAACACGTGATGCAAAACCGTTTAGATTTATGGGCGCTTTGGTTCTTTTATGTTTATCAAGCGCTTACGGAATGATATTTACCGCCGGTATTTGTATTGCTTGGTTTATAAATGTTATAAAAGAAGTATCCGTAAAAAAGGCATTTTGTGATAAACGTTTTTATTCAATGTTGATATTATTTGTTTTGTGTTGTGTGTTGGCATTGGAAATTGCACCGGTAAAAGATGTTTATGCGTTATCTGATGTTAGCCGTAACTTAATAAAAATAGATTACCTTGTTAAATTTATATATGCATTTGGTATTTTACCCGCAGATGCAACAATTACAAATTTTTTGAATTATTATATAATGAGTGTTTTTCACGTTGATTTTAAACATTTTTTGGAATATTCCACTGTTCCTGAAATAAATAGTTTTGTTTGTAAATTTTGGATTTGTTGCGCTCTTGGAATAGCCGTAAATATTGCATTTGTTGTTTTCTTTAAAAAAGTAAAAAAACTTACTGAATTTTTGATACCGTATTTGTTCTTTTTGATATTTGCATTTGCGTTGTATTTATATGTTCATCATGTCGGATTATTATTTGTTTATTTAATCTATATGTTTTGGTGTGTGTATTCGGTAAATAATATTGAGTTTTCGATAAAATTTAAGAAATTTTATATTTGTTTGTTGGTTATTATGATGAGTATTCAAATATATTGGAGTATAGTTGCTTCTTGTATGGATATAAAATTTGCATATTCTCCGCAAAGAGAGATGGTGCAATTTATAAAAGACCAACATTTAAGAGATTATCGTATTTTGGGAACTTGGGCTGCTTATCAGCAATTATTGAGTAAGAAAACAAAAAAACTTCATATTTCACATGTCGCCGATTCTAACAGATTAAAATATTTTGAAGATGAAGAATTTTTAAAAGATTACAATATATTGACTTTTAATTATTTAAGTCATCAACATATTTCAACATTATTGAATGCATATTTTAACGAAAATATTTTTTATAATTACAATATGGATAATCCTAAAAGAGAGTATTTATTCCATACAACAATGTCAAAAGAAGCTACGAATTCTGCTTTTCGAAAATTGAAAGAGATGGGATTACCTGAAATTGTTGTGGGTAATGCAAGTTTGGATATGATTTTTCAAAAAGAATATGTTTTGACTGAAAATTACAGACAAATGCGAGTTTTTGACGGTGCTACAATTTGGAAAGATACTTTATATTATAGTCAAATTCCTATTTATATGAAAAATGATTTGTTTTACGAATGGATAAAAGATAATACGTAAATGTAAAATTATTAATAGCGGATTTTTTCTGCAATTAACGGAGTTAATAAATCCCATGCTAACTCAGTAGGGTGTGTATCATTTTCAAACGCATATTTCCCTTGAAGCGTTAAGTCTTCTTTTGTTAAAGAATTCGTTTTAATTACGTTAAAATTGTTTTTAATTAATTTCTTTTCTAATTTCTGGGAATATAAATCAAAATCATACAAGACTACATTGAAATTAATGTGATTTCCCCATCTTTTTTCCATATTTCTTCTGGCTTTTATGAAGTATAAAACTGCTAAATCTGTTATTTTATCTGCATTTTTTGGGTTGTTAATATAATGATGTTGCAAGTGTTTTCTTATTAATCTGATTGTGTAACAAGAATCCGCAAAATTTGAAAAAACATTATCGTATTTTGGGTAAATAAATTTATTATTTACATGTTTGTAATGAAAATATAAATAGTTGTTTCGTATGTGGAACGGTTCCCCGTACATTCTTCGATAATGGTCATTAATCATAACATAAATTACGGTATCCGTTTTTGGTACTTGTCTGTAAAAAAGCGGTGTTGTTGTTTGACGGTACATGTGTTGTAATCCTCCGCCGCTTAAAGCTCTGTTATAAACGGGGCATTGTAATAAATTTGATAATTTGTGGCTAAAAGTAGCCTCCGGTGGTAAAAATAATCCGTATGCAAATGAACAACCGAATATAATAATAGGTTTGTTTTTGTATTGAAGTCCGTCAGGTACTCTACCGCCGTTTCCATAATTATTTTTGTCAATTTCATAAAATTGTTTTTCTACAGGATACATGTGTACTGGTGGATTTTTTATGTAGTATGCGAAATTCGGTGAGAATTTCTCAGGGTGTGTTTTCCAAATGATAAAATCACTGCAAAATAACAGTCCGCAAAAAATGATTATGTTTAATAAAACAATGCTTAGTATTTTAATAATCTTCTTCATGAATTCAATTATAATATAATTTTGTAAATTTTCAATGATGGTATTGAATTTTGCTTCTTCGGTTTAATTACGGAATAATTTTTTCTGCAATTAACGGAGTTAATAAATCCCAAGCTTCTTCGGTCGGATGTTTCGTTATGGGGGAAAGATATTTTTCCGAGTATATATCTTCTTGTGTTAACTCTCTTAAAGTGATTACTTTAAAGTTGTTTGCTTTTAGTTTATTTGGAAGCATATTACCAAATTTTATCGGATAATCATACATAAATACAATAAAATTTACTTTTTTGTTCCATCTGCTTTCTAAATTTTTTCGGGTTTCAATAAAATAAGTTAGCGCTTCATCTGTCAGTTTTTCTGCATTTTTTGCGTTGTTTGCGTAATTGTATGCCCATATATATTTGATGTGTTTTGTAATATACATTGAATTAATAAAACATTTTACGGGGTTTGAAAAATCTTCTTTTTTAAGTTTTTCGTTTTCCGTTTTGTAAGTTATTTCCATCCAATTGTTTGTTACATGGAAAAAACTTAATTTCATTCTTCGATAATGGTCGTTAATCATAACATAAATTACGGTATCGCAAGGGGGAACATCTTTGTAAAAGAAATCATTTTCGCTTTGAAAATACATTAACGGAAAACTTTTACCCGAAAGCGCACGGTTATATACGGGGCGCTTGAGTATATTTGCAAGTTTGTAACTGAATGTTTGATTGTATTTTAATTGTTGACCTTGCGCATAAGAACATCCGAATATGACTGTTGGCAAACCTGAATATTGTAATCCGTCAGGTTTTCTTCCGTAAGAGATGTCGTCTTGATTTTTAAAATGTGTTTTAAGATTTATTGCATAATAAGGTTTGGTCAGATGTTCAAATCCTGCCGTCCAAAAACCTTTCGAGCGCATTTCATTTGCGTGTTGATTATAAATTGTGCATTCAACCCGAAACCAAATGTAATAAATTAATGCTAAATTTACAATAATAATAAAAATTTTTTTCAAATTATGTTCCTATTTGTGATTTATCGTAGGGTAAAAATTTTAATGAGTCAATTTTTTGTATATTTATTGTTTTTTTAATCATACAAAACTATACAATGTTAAGAAAAATTTACAAATCCTGAAAATATTTAAAAATAAAGGCATAGACAAAAATCAATAAATTACTGAATGTTTGTTTAAATTAAAAAAACAATTTGGGTTAAAAGTGTAGAGAATGGTGAAATTACCGCAAACAATAAGAAAAAAGCACTTGATTTGAAATATTTAACATGTAAGATTATATTATTGGCTCGGTGTGAGAAAATTTGTGTTAGAAAATTTTTGACTAAAGAGCAGTGTAAATAAGGATTTTGCCGCTTGTGTCGAAAAGCGGATGAGGAAAAAATGTCAAAAGACGTAATAGAATTTGAAGGAACAATTATAGAATCATTGCCAAACGCAATGTTTAGGGTCGGACTTGAAAACGGGCATGAAATATTGGCTCACATTTCAGGAAAAATCAGAAAAAATTTCA
>CAZGRH010000073.1:0-7537 GCA_964527005.1 uncultured Muribaculaceae bacterium
TGATTTTAATGACGGTTCTTTGACAGAAAATACTCGTGTAGGTTATCCTATCGATTATATAAACAATGCTCAAGTTCCAAGCAAAGGCGGAATTCCGAAAGTTGTTATTTTCTTAACAGCTGATGCATTCGGTGTACTTCCTCCAATCAGCCGTTTAAGCAAAAACGCTGCAATGTATCACTTTGTAACAGGATTTACATCTAAATTAGCAGGTACCGAAAGAGGAATTACAGAACCGCAACCTACATTCTCAACATTATTCGGCGAACCGTTCATGCCAATGGATGCTTCTGTTTACGCTAAAATGTTAGGTGAAAAACTTGAAAAATACGGAACAAAAGTATACTTGGTAAATACAGGTTGGGCAGGCGGCTCAGCTTCTAAAGGCGCTAAACGTATGAAACTTGCTTACACTCGTGCAATGGTTTCTGCAGCACTTAACGGTGACTTCGATAATATTGAATTCAAACATCATGATGTATTCAATGTAGATTATCCTACAAGTTGTCCGAATGTTCCTGCTGAAAAATTAGATGCAAGAGGAATGTGGGAAGATAAAAACGAATATGACGAACAAGCAAACAAACTTGCTCAAATGTTCGCTGATAACTTCGCTGCAAAATATCCGAACATGCCGAAAGAAATCGTTGAAGCAGGTCCGAGAGCTAAAAATTTATCTATAAAATAATTAACGTAGATACATAGAACATTTAAAGGGTTTTGAAATTTCAGAACCCTTTTTTTATAAAAAATTTAGCAAATAATTTAATTTCTGTAACCAATACCGGCTCTATATCCTGATAACGTATACATTATAGGTAATGCCGGTTCAATCCATTTTAAACCCGATAACAAAGAAACGGTAGCAATGTCATCAGTATGCAAACCTATATCCAAAAGTTCGGGAGTACGTTCTTCAACTTTTTTATCATTTTTAACGGATGTAAAATTATAGACATCATAATAATTTTGTTTTTTTGTAAAGTCAATGTCAAAAATATCTTTACGATTGGTATTTTTTTTCATTTTGTTGCATAACGGGTCAATTAATTTATCGCCGATTAAATTTGCGATTTTACTTCCGCCAATAATACCTGAAATAACAATACCGAGAGTCATGCCTAAAGCTCTGCCGATTTTTGATTGTATACCTATTTTTTCAAGTATACCAAGAGCAATACCCGCACCGACATTACACATGAATATATTAGCCAAATATTGATAACTACCCTCTTTTATTTTATCAGGCACTTTCATTTTCCAATTTTCACTATCCGTAATTTTATCTGCGGCAATTCCGCCTGAAATGCCACCAATAACAGGGATAACACCATAAATTGACAAATATCCAATTTCTGAAAAAATATCTTTTGCACTGACATTTTGAGGTGAAGGAATTAACTTTTCTAAAAACTCTTTACCGTTTTCAACATTTTTTAATTTTTCAAAGATTGTTTTAACTTCCGAAAATTTTAAAATTTTATTTTTTGATTTGTTTAAAATACTGACTGTTTGTTCATCTAATTTTGAATTTTTAACAAATTTATCGACTAAATCTTTGTTGCTTTCAACTATTGAAGAAAGAGAATGAGAAAGTGGTCTTTTTGTTAATTTTGAAGCTATATGCGGAGCTGCAAGCGCTGAAGCAACAGTGACTCCAAGTGTAACACCGGTTTTGACGGCACGTTTTTTTCTTTCACTTTCATCTGCTTTTAAACTGTCTTGTGCAACATAAGCACAAGCACCACCGGCAAGTAACAAAGGAACAGCCTTGTTAAATTTTGCTACCAATATCGGTTGGTCTAAAAATTTTCCAAATGTATTTAATGCACTCATCTTAATTTTTTATCCTATATTCTGTTTTAAAATCATGTATAAAATCTGAATTTTTACTGCAATATTGTTGAAATTGATTAATTCGTTCAAGTGCAGTTTCACTTATAAAATGTTCTATTTTACAAGCATTAAATTCTGCCTCTGAATTATCAAGTCCTAAAATATTTTCAAAAAAAGCTTTAAAAGTGTTATGCTTTAAAATTACATCTTTTGCTTTTTTTACCCCATCTTCAGTAATAAAAATTCCTTTATATCTGTCATTAACAATTAATTTTTTATCCGATAGTTTATTTAATGCTTCTGAAACAGACGCTCTGGAAACTTTTAAAATTTTAGATAGTTCAACTGCTCTGACAATTTTGTTTTCATTTGTAAGTTTAAAAATTAATTCCAAATAATCTTCAAGCCCTGCCGTTAAATTATTCATGCTACCTCCATGAAAATATTGTAAGGCAAGCCTAACAGGCTGTCAAGCAAACCTAACAAATATTGATTGAACAAAAAAAATATATGTAGTATATTTAAATCGGAGGTAAACATGCTAAAAGTTGCCATAGTTGGAAATATTGCAAGCGGGAAATCACAAGTAGAAAAAATAATTTCAAACTTAGGCTATCCTGTTGCTGATACTGATAAAATTAATAATAAATTGTTAACAGAGGATTTATTTATAAAAGAAGAAATTAAAAAAAATTTCGGAGAAAACATTTGTGATGAAAAAGGAAATATATCAAAATCGCAACTCGGGAAAATTATATTTGATAATAAAGAAGCAAAAAACAAATTAGAATCAATTTTACATCCAAAAATATTTGAAAAAATAAATGATTTTTTTAGAGAACAAAAAAATTCAATATTAGCATTCGTATCAATTCCATTATTATTTGAAACGAAAAGAGAAAAAGAATTTGATAAAATAATTTTTATATCTTGCGATGAAGAAACGAGATTGCAACGTTTAATGAAAAGAAATAACTTTACAAAAGACGAAGCCTTGAAAAGGATGTCTTCTCAAGGCAACGAAAAAGAAAAAATTAAAAAATCTGATTTTGTTATTTACAATAATTCTGATTTAAACAAACTTGAAGAAGATGTAAAAACCGTAATTAATGAATTAATCATTCGGTAATATTGATTTTTCCCGAAGTTAATTTTAAAATAGATGTTCTGTAAAATTCTGTATTTATGTTCAAATATTCACCTAAAATCAAAATTGAAAATAAATATTCACGAACTTCTTCTACATTTTTATTTTGGGTCAAAGAATATTCAAGTAATTCTGAAAATTTAACAAATATCTTATTAAAATACATATTTTGAGCTTCATATATATCTATTTTTAATTCTAACTTTGAAGCGGTATCAAACATAGTTATTGATTTTTTCAACAAAGATATATCAAAAGTTTTCATAAATTGATAAATTGTTTCTTGAATTTGTTTTGAAAAAATACTGCAGGTTTTAAGTTTATTAATATCAACTTTGAAAACAGAAGCTTCTTTCAAAATATCACATGCTTGTTGAACAACAAACTCATTTGTTATATCCGAACAATTTTCAAACAATGCATTAAAATCGGAAGATAAAGTATATTCCGCAGCTAATTTATATTCCATAGGAACTTGAATTCCCAAATTAGTTAATTGCAAAATAAAACTTTTGCCCTCATTGTACACATCTCTGTATGTATTTGAAAATCTGCTTAAATTATCTTTTAGAGAATTTAATAAAATTTTGCTTCTGTCTTCAATTAATAAATCTTTTAGCGTAAAATATTCGCTGCCGAAAATATCATCAAGCATTCTGATTATTTCGGTAATAGGATAATTCCGATATGTTTGAAACAATTTAGATGATAAATCTTGTACATTATAAGTTTCATCATATTTTTTAACAGCGCAATGAAAATTACCCTCCGAAAATTGAATCGTTGCAAATACAAAATCATATTTTTCCAAAGTAATTTTTGATTTTATTTCAATTCTACCCACACAAAAGGCGCTTGCACCTTTTGAAAATGACTTATAAAAATGTTTTTTTATGTCATAACAATATAACGTGGAATTTTCTTCATAATGTGTATCCATAGATGAAATAGCCCATAGTGCAACTATTTGTTTTATAGAAACAACTGATGGTTTAACAAATTTTTCGTAAACATCTTTACCCGAACCAAAACCTCTTATATTGCTTTGAGCTCGAGATAATATTTTTAAGAAATCTGTTTCTATGTCTTTTGAAGTAAAATATGCAGCCAATTGCATTGCACGAGCGGCATATTTCATTATTTGAGTTGTTTCTATACCCGAAATTTCGGCAAAAAACCAACCGCAACTTGTATACATAAGCATGGTTTGTCTTTGCATTTCCAATAAACGCAAAACACGAACCGTTTCATCTTTTTCAAGTTCATATTTTTGGTGTTTATTAATGAATTCTTTAATTTTATTTTTGCTTCTGTCTAAAACCACATCAATATAATCATTACGAGCAGCCCAAACATCATTCAAATATTCACCTGCATATTTTTCGTAAACCTTAATTAATTCGTCACGAACATAATCAAGCGCTTCACGCAAAGGCTTTCTCCATTTTTGATTCCAACCGTAACCTGCACCTGTAGAACAACCGCAATCATCGCACCAACGACCTACACCATGCGCACAACTCCAAGACGAAACATCTTTTATATCGACTTCATATTCTACGCCCTCTAATTCAAGATAATTGGCATAATTTGTTATTGTAAATCCCTCATCTTTTGCTCTGACTTTCAATATATAAGCAAGTGCCATATCTCCAAATTTTGTATGATGTCCGTAACTTTCACCATCAGTTGCTATGTGAACCAATTGATTATAATCACGATTTGAAGAAACACCCTCTTTAATACGTTTAATAAATTTATTACCGTCTGTTAAAAGCTCATCAAAAGCAACAGACTTTGAAATTGAACCATCGTAAAAGAACAAATCTATATACTTTGACTTATCCGACTTAATATAATACCTGTAAGCACGGGCAGGGTCAATATTTCCCCAACTTACATCCGACCATTTTTCGGTATTTAAAGGTCTAACCGATTTTGCCTGATAAGGAGAAAGAATAGTGAATTTTATTCCGCAATCAACTAAAGCTTCAAGCGTAGCATCATCACAAGCGGTTTCAGCAAGCCACATTCCTTCGGGTTTTCTGCCAAACCTGTATTCAAAATCTCTAATACCCCATAAAATTTGGGTATATTTGTCTTTCGTATTTGCCAATGGCAATATCATGTGATTATATACCTGTGCAATCGCATTACCATGACAATTATTACGTTCTGCGCTTTCTTTATCCGCTTTTAATAACCTATCATAAGAATATGGAACATTTTTCTCCATCCACGATAAAAGTGTAGGACCGAAATTAAAACTTATGTAAGAATAATTATTGACAATATCCATTATTTTATTGTTATTTGTAACAATTTTAGAAACCGAATTCGGAGTATAACACTCTGCTGCGATACGAGCATTCCAATCGTGAAACGGATTTGCACTATCTTGCAGTTCAATTGTATCCAACCAAGGATTTTCTCTGGGGGGCTGATAAAAATGCCCGTGTATTGCTAAATATGTTTGTTTATCTTTTTTCACCATTAACTCTCCTGACAAATTAATTATTTCTTCGCTGATTTTGCGGAACTCTTAACAACCGTAAATTCTTTTACATCAAACCAAGGATCACCTAATGCCGTTGAAAAAACTTTTCCCGACAATTTAATAATATCTTTAGGTTCTATATCCAAATGTTTTTCTGCAATATCTCTTGAAACAAAAATTTTCATTTCCGATAAAGGAATAGTATTTGAAATTGCATCCGGTCTTTTTATTAAAATTCCGATGTATTTTTGACTATCTCTAAACGCTGGTTTATAATCCAAACCCAATGCGGAAAAAGAAACATATTCCGCAGTAAATGTAACATCTTTATTCAAATAAAAGTCAGGGTTTGCAACTATATCCAAAGGGCAGACCTCAATATAATTTACAACTGCTGGTTTTACACTTGCCGGTGCGGCAGCATTTACACTGTCGCATATAAAAGAACACGACATTACAAACATCGCAAACGAAACAAAAATTAATTTTAATATATTTTTCATTATCTATCCTTTAAAAACCCAATTAAATATATATTTTCTTAATATATTTTAGCACATATTAAAAAAAAATAAAAAGAATGCAGACAGAAACATATTTAAACCGAACTGAATATCGCTACTGTTTCGCAACTCCGAAGCACAGTGTTCGTTAGTTTCAATCTGCATTGTTAATATAACAACAAAAATGTTTCAAAACATCGGACAAAAGCACAACAAATCATTTAATACAAAAGCACAATAAAAAATAAAAATTATTTATTTTCTTAAAAATTTTGCAATTTCGCCCCAAGCACTACCGTAGCAAAGCTTATAATACTCAACAAATCCGTTATCAAAAAATTTTGTTTTATTTTTATTTACGGATTTACCCTCTAAATGAATAATCTTAGAGTCCGGAACAAAAAATACTTTATATCCTGCTCTTTTTATTCGAACTTCTAATTCTGTTTCTTCAAAGTACATAAAAAATTTTTCCGAAAATCCGCCGACTTTATCAATTACGGATTTTCTTAACATTAAATCAGCACCCGTTATATGATTGACTTCTTGACTCAAAGACCTGTCAATATTACTTTCATATCTTTTAATTTTTAAATACTCGGGAAAACATAAATATTTCAAAAAAGTTTTTCTCAATAACAAAGATTTTATATCATCACCATAGCCGAAAGAATGAACAAAATTCATATTCTTGTCATATAAATTACCGCCTGCGGCTCCGCAATCCGGATTGTTTTCCATAAAATCAAAAAGGATTTTTACACTGTTATTTACCAACAAAGTATCAGGATTTAAGCAAAACAAATATTTTCCTTTAGCAATTTTAAAACCCTCATTATTTGCGAGTCCAAATCCGATATTTTCATTATTTTGTACAAAAATAACTTTGTCTTGTAATTTTTCTTTTAATAAAGGGAAAGTACCGTCAGGTGAATTATTATCAACAATTATTATCTCATATTTTAAATCTTTTGTATTCTCTAATACAGAATTAACACAATTTTCGACTAAAGTTGAAGTATTATAATTAACAATTACTATTGAAACATCCATTTTACAAAGCTCCTTTGTATAATATTATTATACAAAAAAAGAGAAGTCTGCAAAGACTTCTCTTTTAAATTTAAATCAAAACCTATGAAGAAAAAGTCATTAAAGCTCTGACTGAACGAGCAGTATTTCTTACATCTTCTTCCGAATGCAAATTAATTGTATCATCAAGAATTTTAATAGCTTCAGTTTTATCTTTTAAAGCCAATAATTCATTTATGGAAGTCATTGCAACTCTGGCACTTAAATCATTAATTCCTTTTCCTTTTGAGATTAAAACAACTCTCAAAGACTCATGCGTATTTTTTCTTATCAAAGTTTGAGCAGTAATTTCTCGAATTTCATCATCAGCAGAATTTGTTCCCAATTCTGTCAACAATTCGATAGCTGCCACACTGTCTTTATGTTCACCTAATGCAAGTATTATATTTTTAATTTTTTCAGCTTTTTCCATTTTATTCCCTCAAATTTTAAATTTTTATGCCATTATTTCATTCATACCCG
>CAZGRH010000074.1:0-7526 GCA_964527005.1 uncultured Muribaculaceae bacterium
ACGGAAAAGACGGGATTTTGATAGACCCTTTTATTTCCGGTAATCCGCTTGCCGATTTCAATTATAAGAATAAGAAAATATCACATATTTTTGTAACTCATGCGCATAATGACCATTTGGGAGATGCAATTGAAATTTCAAAGCAAACAGGAGCTATAATAGTTGCCGTTTTTGAGCTTGCTAATTTTTGTGCTTTAAAAGGTGCAAAAGTAATGGGGATTAATCACGGTGCTAAAATAGAATTTCGGTGGGGAACTGTTTGTATTTTAAACGCAATACATTCAAGTTCTAATGATGAATTAGCTTATGGCGGATTAGCAGCAAGTTTCCTTTTTGATATAAACGGAACTACAATTTTTCATGCCGGAGATACGGCGTTAATGCCTGATTTTAAACTTATTGGTGAATTATATAACCCATATTATGCTCTTTTACCGATAGGCGGTTATTATACAATGGGAATGGAAGAAGCTGCCGTTGCCGCAAAAATGCTATATGCACCGGAAATTATACCAATGCATTATAATACTTTTCCGAATATAAAAGTTGATGTTAATCAATTTGCCGATTTGTTGGAGGCACAAGGTCAAAAATGTGTACGGTTGAAGGTTAATGAATATGTTGAGTTATGATAAAACAAAACCGTTAATTGCATTTGTTGTTCCTACGGGTATTGGCGCCTGTATAGGCGGTTATGCGGGTGATGCATCGTTAAATGCTCAAATGTTTGCGAAAGAATTTAATACTATAGTTAATCCAAATGTCGTTAATGCCGCTTGTTTCTCCGGAATTACGGAAAATATGCTATATACCGAAGGGTGGACTTTAAGTCAATTTATAAAAGGTAATGTAAATCTTATTCCTTCTCAAAATAACAAAATAGGTATTATTTTTGATAAAGGTATATCGCAAGGGATTTTAAACGTACATATTAATACCGTTAATGCAGTAAAAACTATTTACGGAATTGATATTGCAGGCTGTGAAATAACCGAAGAACCTTGTGGCGTGGAATTTTATAATACATCAAACGGAATTTCTTCAGGTTGTGTTGTAAATAATGATACTTTATTAAAAGCCGGAAAAAATTTATTAAAAAAAGGTGCAAATGTTCTTGCCGTTGTATGCAAATTTGAGGAACCTCCGGAGGATGATTATAAATATGGTGTCGGAGTCGATATTGTCGGTGGGGTTGAAGCAGTGATTTCACACTATTTAACTCGAGAATTAAATGTTCCCGTTGTGCATGCACCTGCTTTTGAAAATATTGAAATTACACGAGAAATTGTTGATTTTAAATCGGCACGGGAATATATCACACCGACTTTTTTGCCTTGTCTTTTAATTGCCCTAAAAAATGCCCCGTTATTTTCAAAAGAAAAAAGGGAACATTATATTAACAAAGATAATCTTAAAGCACTTATTGTGCCGCATAATGCACTCGGCGCTTCCATTGTTCCCGATTCAATAAAGAACGGCATTGAAGTATATGCAATAAAAGAAAATTTTTCGGTATTAAATGTTACAAAAGAAAAAATCAAATTGAATGATATAATAGAAATAGGCACATATAATGAGTGTTTTGAAGTTTTAAAGGAAAAATTCAAATGAAAATAAATAAAACAGGCTTTACTCTTGCGGAAGTTTTGATTTCTATGACGGTTGTCGGAATGATATTGGCGCTTTCCGTAGGTTCAATAAAAATAGCAAGAGCTTCGTATACACCAATGGCTCATTTCGTTTTTGAAAATATGAAGGGTCTTGTCGGTTCAATTGCGGCAGGTAATACTTCTGCAAGAAATGATTTTTTGGATGACGAAAATAAAAGAGTTACTCATGTTACCATTCCTTGCGTAGATTCTACGGGAAAAAGAACGAATATAATAAATCCTGATGTTGAAAATTTAAAATTTTCAGGTACTACAGGTAATTTAAAACAATGTAGTGCTTTAAAAAATAATGTAGGAAGTAAAACTTTTTGCAGGGCATTTACTTCGCTTGCAAACCATACAAGCAGTGTTGATTGTGAAAATTTTCAAGAAATTGATACGTCAAGTGAACCCAAATTTACCGATTCTTTTGATGTTAATGCACCAAATATTACTACAACAAACGGACAAAGATATTATTTTTCACCTCGTGCATACAGTGAAATTGACGAAATGGGTTATCGTTTGGTTGCTGTTGATGTAAACGGCAAATCAAAGCCTAATACAATGAAAGTAAGTGTTAATAAACAACCGCCGGATATTATAACTTTTATGGTTATGGATAACGGAGATATTTATCCGCTTGGTGTCGTTGCTGATAATATTTCTTTACCCGATGGCAGAATTGTTCAATATTTGAATACAAAATTAAAAGGTTATTATTATGATGATACAGTAACAAGAACAAGCGGTGTACCTAAAGACTGTTTTTTGGGTGCAAAACAAGTTTGTAATTATTCTGTGGTAAATATTCCGATGGCAAGTGACGGAACAATCGCAAGCAAACCGTATTTTAATTATCGAGATGCATTTTGTGCTTCTTTAGGTCCAAATAAAACACCGTCATACAGTGCTTATTGTACAGGTAAAGCCAGACAGGCAAATTGTCCGCCGTCTTCATCTTCTACACGATATGATATGTGCCGTGCTGAAACAATTAAACCGATGTTTAGATATAATTTATAAAATTTATCCTTAAAAAACGCAAACGGCAGAAAATTCCGTTATTTTAAAAAATAGCGGTAATTTAATTTACCGCTATTGCTTTTGATAATTCTTGTTTTATATCTTCTACGGATACATATTCAATTGGGGAGTTATCATCTTTTCTCAAATAAACTTCTTTTATTCCTGACTGAACAATAAATCTTTTACACAATATACAAATAAAATTATGTCCGTAAATATACATTGTTGCGTTTTTGCATCTGTCTTGACCTGCTTGAATAATTGCATTTTGTTCCGCATGTATACTTCTGCAGGTTTCATATCTTGTTCCTGACGGTATGTTATTTTCAATTCTGTAGCATTTTCCGATTTCATAACAAGAAATAACTTTAGACGGAGTTCCGTTATATCCTGTAGCTTTAATTTTTTTATCTTCACCGACTATTACCGCTCCGACATTTGCTCTTAAACAATTAGAACGTGAAGCGCAAGTTTTCGCTATTTCTAAAAAATATTCATTCCACTCTTTAACCATAATTATTTCCTTTTTTATAATCATATCAAAATTTATTTTAATTAAAAATATAATTCTTAATAATTTATACATAAGTTTAAATTTAAATTACAATTAATGTACAAAGGCAAGGAGTATAAATGCAAAAAATTTTATTTATTCCGATTGATAATCGACCCGTTTGTTATGATTTAGCAAAAATGACTGCAAGTTTGGATTTAAATGTTGATATAAACTTGCCTCCGATAAATTTATTGGGTGATTTATATAAAATTGCGGATATTGAAGCAATTTTAAATTGGATTAATGATTTTAAACAAATTGATAAAATTATTTTGAGTATGGATACTGTTGCTTACGGAGGATTAATTCCGTCACGCAGAAGTAATGATGATATAGAATTAATAAAAAAACGAATTTCAAAATTATTTCGAATTTTAAAAGAAAAATCCGCAAAGATTTATGCTTTTTCAAGTATAATGCGTATTTCGAACAATAATATAAATGAAGAAGAAAAAGAATATTGGAATGAATACGGTACTAAAATTTTTAAATATTCTTATGAAACCCATAAATCAGGCACATCAAACATTGAAATTCCGTCAGAAATTTTAGAAGATTATTTATTAACTCGCAACCGTAATTTTCAAATGAATAAATTCTATATAGATTTGAAAAAACAAGGTTTAATAGATACTTTGATTTTTTCAAAAGATGATTGCGCACAATTCGGGCTTAATGTTCAAGAAGCAAATGAATTAGAAAAATATGCGCAAAATGAAGAAAATATTTTTATAAAAACAGGTGCTGATGAAATACCTTTAAGCTTGCTTTCAAGAGCATTAAATAAAAGTAAAAGAATAAAAGTGGCAACAGTTTATACAAATCCTGACAGTATTAATAAAATTTCCAAATATGAAGATATTTCGGTTAAAAATTCCGTAAATTCTCAAATTGAATTAAACGGCGGAATTCTATCTAATACGGAAAATTGCGATATTGTTCTTGTAATTAATAATTTTAAAAATGAACAAGGTGAACTTGTTATGAATATTAAAGAACCGTTATTTAACACAACCGTAAATTTGCCGAATAAGCCGTTTTTTGTTGCGGATATTTTAAATGCTAACGGAAGTGATAATAATTTCGTTAAATTTCTTTTTGAAAATGTTAATTTAAACAATTTTTACGGTTATGCACGGTGGAATACAACGGGAAACACTCTGGGCAGTGCAATTTCTTGTGCTTTAACATATTTTAAAGCTCAATTACCGAATAAAGAAGCATTTAATAATTTACAAATAACTCGTTTGCTTGATGATTGGGCATATCAAGCAAATGTTAGAAGTATTATCAGGGATAATCCGTTAAATTTGAATAATAATATAATTTTTCAAGAAATGGCAATGTATGAACAAAAAATTCTTAAAATGTTAAATGTTCAAAATCGCAGTATCAAATATAGTTTTCCGTGGAACAGGTTTTTTGAAATCAGAATAAAAATTGCAAATAATATCTGAAATGTTAAAAATTACTTCCATATAAAAAGTTTTGTTTTTTTAAATATTAATATTCAAATATATTATTTAAAGCACCTGTTTTTGCCGCAATATTTGCTTCATCTTCGGTATTTGGTCCTTCACTTCTTAAAATTTCAGCTAATTCATCACATTTCGCTTGTAATTTCTCATTCTTCTTCCCTTTTATATCAAAAGCAAGTGATAATATTTTAGGTAAGTTTAAACCATAGCCTTTTGACAATTGAGAAAAATAAAATTTTTCGAAATTGGTTGGTATCCTTAATATCCAATTATCATTTGAAACTTTTCCCGATAAATTTATACGTTCTCCCATTCCAAACATATCATTAAGCGTAAAAAATTGTTTAGCGGATGAAAATATTTCTGCAAATTTCGCATTTCTGAAATTTTCTTTTATTTTATCTTCCCACGATAAATTTGTATATTCTTTTGTTTTGTAGGCAGTTTTTGACATATCGAAATTATAATTATTTATCAATCCGTCAGTATGCGCATTCCTTTTATAATCATTATCAGCTAATCCTATAATTGTATTACTGTCGTGATTTCCTATACCTACATAAAATTTATCCCGCTTATAACCACGCTCTGTAAAATGTTTCGGATTTTCTCCGTATTCCGAATATTCGGTAGTATATAAATGAGGATATTGATTTAACGTTTTTTGTTGAGCGGCTCCTGCTGTAAGTCCTACCAACTCAAGAAGTATATCATCATTGTTTAAAGGTTTATTTGCAGCTTTTTGTGCTGCTTTTACTATATTAAAAACGGTAGTATCAATTTCCGGCAGAGTTATAGCTCTGTAATTTCCGTTGTCAACCTGATATAAAAACGGAGTAATGTATTGCCATGCCGCATCAATCCTCACTCCGTCATATCTTTCAAAGAAAAGTTTAAATTTATCAAACAATAATTTTCCTGAAATTCCTAATTGTGAAATATCATCAGGAGAAGAACAAGTTCCGATTTTTGTATAATCTAATGCAGGTAACCCCCAAGCTTGAATATAATTTGTTTCAGGACAATTAGAATCAGGACTTCCGTAATACATGTTTTCATTAAAACAATCTTTATTTGCCCACATTTCACTTTGAGAAAAACCGATTAAACAATCCCCGAATATTTTAATGTTTTCCGAATTTAAAAATTTATGACTTTCTTTTTGTTGTTTATTGGCAATAAATTGAATAAATTCTTCAAAATCTATAATTTCTTTTAATTCTTTATTTTCTTTAATTTCTGATATTCGTTTTTCTCTTTCATTTTCATTTATCATATTTTGAGAATACAAATTTTTATCAATATAATTATTCCATTCTTTAAAATTTGTCGATTTATGCAAATATGATAATGCCGAATATATAGCTTCTTTTTCAAGCCAATTAAAATTTTTATTTTTGAATTCCGAAAATTCTTTTTGTAATTCTAATATATCGGGATTACCGTTTTCAATTCCTTTTTTATAATTGTTAAATGCTTTTTTTAATGTTTTTATTTGAATTCCGTCTTCTTTTTCACTTCCCACAACATATACGTAGTTTGTTTTATATTCTCTTTTTAATTTGTCATCAGGATAATTTTTATCTAAATTTTCAACAACATCAGGTGCTAATAAGTTTCCGTATTCTTTAGATGATAATTTATCTAAGTCAATTAAATGATTGCCAAAAGCATACGTTGTTCCTGAATACGGAGAAGCTGTTTTCGCACTGATTTTTCCTTGCGGCGCAAGTTGTATGGAATTTAATCCTGTCATATTTTTTAAAAACGGAATAAAATTATTCGTTGAATTTGACCAAGTTGTACCAATTGCCGTATTTTTCCCGTTTTCTGACGGAACATTAAAATCAAAAATAATTGCATTTGTATCTTGTATATCCAATGATTTTTTAGCGTCATTTATTAATTTTTGATATGAATTTTTTTCATTGCTTGTTAATGCTCTTCCGAATTTGGGTTGCACGGAAACAGAAGTAATTTTCATACGTATTCTCCCGATAATATCAAAATAAATCCCTTTAATGAAAATTTGTATTACACATATTACTATGATTTTAATACAAAAAAATTATAAAGTAATTTAATAAAAAAAATTAAGTTACAAATGAAAAAATATTGTAAAAAAATTTTACAAATTGTTGATTTGATTTTTTAATAAAAAACATTAAATTATTTGTATGAAAAAGATTTTATTAATAATTTTTTGCTTTTTTATGATTAATTTAGCAAGCTTCGGACAAGTCATAAAAGCCTCTGTTTCGGTATCAAAAAATGTACCTAATGAATTTTTCGGGCAATGGCGAGTTATATCAGTGTGTACAAAATCTACAATAAAAGAATATCAAGATACAACAAGCGTTGATATGTGGATTTTATCAAGAACAGGGAATATAATCAGCTTATCAAATCCTGTATCGGGTGCAAAAGCCCAAATTACGGTTGATGATGTAAACGGACAAACCGTAAAATTCCAAAAAAAAACTTTTCATCCCGAAGAAGAATCAATTGAAACTCCAATTTTAACTTTACAAGGTGACAAATTTTCAGGAACGGATAAAATAATTATTAAGACCATTGAGAACGGAAAACTTATTAAAGAAGACTATGTTGAATATAAAGTTCAAGGTACAAAAATTTCGGGAATTGGAATTTCTCAAATTTTTGGTAAATAATGTTAAAAGGAGTGAGGATTATGACAAATAAAAATGAATTAAATTTTGATTTGATAATTTTAGGTGCAGGCCCCGCCGGCTTTTCAGCTGCAATGTACGGAGCCAGAGGTAATATTAAAACAGCAATTTTAGATATCAATAT
>CAZGRH010000075.1:0-7499 GCA_964527005.1 uncultured Muribaculaceae bacterium
TGCGAAGTATCTAAAATTGTTTCAATACAACTTTCATTTACCAGAAAATTCTGTCCCAATCTTTTTTTTGCTCTAAATTTTTTTGCACGTTCAAAATAATTCATAATTAATCTTCTTCAATATATGAAACTATTTTACCAATATTTGTATCGAAATCTTGAATTTTTTGTGCAATCGTATTTGCTGAATTTGATTGCATTTTAATAATATCAATTACTTCTTGCAATTTATTTGAATTATCATTTGAAATATTATTTTCAAAGAATTGTTCAAATTTAGAACTTAACAAATCAATTTTATTTTCAAGATTTTCAATTTTTTCAGACTGTTTATTTATTTCTAACGATTGAATTTTAATTAATTCAAGTTGTCTGTTTATTATTTCATTTTGATTATTAATTTCTTGAGTTAATTCATTTTGCTTTGTTATTAAGTCAATACATACATCATTTTCATTTGTATCTTGATTTTTATTTTGATTTATATTGTCAACCGCCGTTTGAATTTCAAGAATTTTTTCCTCTAAACCGTTTAAATTACTGAAATTTCCTATTGTATTTAATTGAACCATTATTCCTGTTAACAAACTTTTTATTTCGGAAATTTCTTCTTCATAATGCGGAATTTCAATATTTTCAATATTTGATTGTATATTTTTATTTATATTATTAATATCATTCGAAATTGAATTCAAAGTTAAATCCGTAGAATCAATCCATTGCGCAAGAATAACAAAAGCGTTATTCATATTTTTGCCCGTATTCAAACAATCATTCATCGAATTAACAAGATTTGAAAGTTTTGTTTCCAAAGATAAATTATGCTCTTGAGTAGAATCGTAATATATTTTTTGTGTTTCCAATTCTTCAACAACTTTTTTAAACGAACTTAAACATTTTTTAAATTCCTGATTTGTATCGTCAGCAGAAAGTAATAATTTATTTGTTCTGATACTTACACTTGTAATATCATCATTTAATTCTGCAAATTTTTCTTTTAAAGAATCAACATACTTAACCGTTGCGCTTGATTTATCATCCAACCGTTTTTGTAATTTTAAAAAATCCGACTCTATATCCAAAAGTGTATATATATAAGAATCATCGTTATCTTTTGTCGAATAAATAATAGTATTTAATGATTTTGATAAATCTGAAAGTTTATCTTTTATATTCGGAACTTCATCAACTTTTTCATCAATACCGTCAAGTTTTGTTTCAATATTATTTATATTTGCAAAATTATTTTCTAATTTACTTATAATTTCATTTGATTTTGCATCTATTTCATTACAATAAAGCGCTAAATCTTCAACCTTATTACCCCACTCGTTAAGCAAAGATAAATTTTGATTTATTTCTCCTGCTTGATAATTTATTTCAACACTATAACCTGCAATTTTTTCAATTTTAATTGCCATATCATTTAAAGCGGATAAATCTTTTGAAATTTTATTTACTTTATTTTCAATTTCTATACTGTGTTTTGATAAATTATCAATTTTATCAACCCATTTATTTAAAAGTTCAATATTTTCATAAATAATATCTATTTTTAAAGAAATGTCTTCATCATCAAATTTTTCCGAAAAATCAGATAATTGCTCGGATATTACATCAACTTTATTCGCCCAATCATTAAATGCCGTAATATTTTCATATATCAAATCAATTTTTATCGATATATCTTCCAAATCAAGATTTATTACATTATCATTCAAAAAATTAATTACGTTTTTAATATTTTTTATTTCGTCCAAACAGGAAGTTAATGCCAAAATTTTAGATTGAGTTTGTTCAATTCGTTCTAATCTTTCGGATTTTTCCATTTTTTCAATTTGTGAAGATAAAATTTCAAGATTATCGGATACTTTGCCTATTTCGTTTATTTTTTCATATTCAGCGGAAAAAGCCTTAATATCTTCAGAAATCGTTTCTAATTTATCTGTTTTTTCAATAATAGCTTCCGATGTATTTGATAATAAATCAATTTTTTGAGTCCAAATATTAAGTATATCAATATTTTCATAGATTAAATCAATTTTTTCCGCAACATCATCAAAATCAATGCTTTGTCCTAATCTTGCATATATATTGTCGAGTGAAGCATTTATATCACCTGCTTTTTTCGTCCAATTTTCAATTATAACCAAATATTCATATATTTGTCCTATCTTAGCAATTTCCTCTTGTATTTCTTTATATTTAAAATCATTTGCATATTGAGAAAAACTTGCCTGCAATTCTTTAATCAAATTTGTACTTTGTTTTATGTTGCGTTCTTGAACACTGTTTAAATCCGAAACTATTGAACTTATTTCATCCAATTTCGGAATTGAAGCTATTTTATAAGCCATTTGTCGCATATATGCGGTTAATGCATCGTTAATATTTGAAAGTTGAGTTTGCATTTCTTTAAAATTAACAGAATTATCAACAATATTTGTATTTTCTTTAATTTTTTCAAGTTGAGAACATATCGTTTCATTGGTTTTTAATGCCAAATCAAGTTGTTGCTTTTGATATTCATCAAATTCCGCACGAGTAAGCGCAAGATTTTGAACATTTTGAAGATTTTCTAAAAAAGTGCCTATTTCTCCCGTTGATTTCTTTACATCAGAAATATGATTACACAAATCCTTTAATACAGTTTCATTGCAACCCTCTATGTTTGTTGATAATATTTCAATTTTATCTTTTATTTCTTCAAAATCAACCTTATCTTGCGGTTTTTTTATTTGTTCTTCAATTTGTTCTAAAGAACTTTTAATTGAAAGAATGTCAATATCGCAAAAAGTATTTATATTATCAATTTTTTCGCTTATTTCTTGTAAAGTTTTATCGTAATCGTTCTCAGCTGCCATTTTACACTCTCTAATCAGTTAAAGTTATTCGGATATAATTATACATCATATAGATATATTTTATCAAAATCATACGTATGTGCCTAATTTATTCATTTTTTGAGAAAATAAAAAAATCAATTTTCCAAAATCATTATATATCAAGGCTTTCAAGGAAATAAAATATTACAAATGTTAAGTTAGATTGAATTAAATAAAAAATAATCAATTTGTTTATTTGAACTAATTTGAGATTATTTCGTTATACAGTATATAATATCATTGGTTGATTACTTCAATTAAACTGTAAATTATAATAATAACTATGAAAAAAAATAAAATATTAAAAGCCACAATATTATTACTGTTTTGTTTTATCGGAATTAGAACAGAAGCAATAGAAGAAATACAACAAGGTGCAACTTTAAGCTTAAATGATTGTATCGAACTTGCTTTGCAAAACAGTCAAGATATTAAAGTTTACGAAGAATACATAAAAATGTATGATTACCGTGTCGGACAAAGTAAAGCAAACTATTTCCCGTCTATTGGCGCTAATGTCGGCTACAATTTAAATTCTTCAGGCTCAAAATATCGTTCTTCAAAAACAAACAATTCCTCTGCAAATATTTCATTAAATCAATTAATTTACAGTTTCGGAAAAGTTTTTTCACAAGTAAAAATGCAAAAATTTTATAAAATTGCCGCCGAATATGATTTACAAAACGAAATCATAAATGTTAGCAATGATGTTAAATCAGCATACTATGCGGTTCTTGCAGCAAAAGCAAACGTAGATATTCAAAAAGCAAACGTACGGGTAAACGAACGTCAATACAATCGTACAAAAGCTTTTTTTGAAGAAGGTTTGGTTTCCAAAATTGATTTGGTCAACGAAGAAGTTTATTTATCCGATGCAAAAATTAATTTGGTTAGTGCCGAAAATTTGTACCAAACATCAATTGTAAAGCTTAATAATACAATGCGTATTCAAAATCCGCCCGAGTATAATATTCAAAATACAGAAACTTTTAATTTTAAAAATAACTATGCAGAAGTAAATTTAGTAAATATTGCAAATACAACAACAAAAGATGACGGAACAATTGAACCGAAAAATGCAGTATTGGTGACACAAGTTGAAAAAAACGAGATTTTGGACAATTATAAATTTACAAAATATCCGTATACACTTGAAGAATCTATCGAAAGAGCATATAAAAACAGACCGGATTTACTTTCAATGCAAGCAACAAAAGATGCAGTAAATGAAGCTTTAAAATATACAAAAAAATCTTATTACCCTGATTTAACGGGTTCTTTAGGATACAATTGGCAAAATAACGCTTATTACAACACAAATGGAGTTAGTGTCGGCGCAAATCTTTCCACTAATAATTTGAATTTTATGGAAATTAAATTAAAAATTAAAGAAAGTGAAGCACAATTAGAAATTGCAAATCAAAATGTTGAAGCAGTAAAATGCAATATATACTACGATGTTCAAAATGCATATATAAATATGCTTCAACTTGAAAAAAATATTCCGTTAATGCAAACTAAAGTTAAACAAACTCTTGAAAATTATGAATTAGCTGATGCAAGATACGAAGTAGGCTTAGGCAATTTTATCGAACTTCAGGATGCAAAAGAGAATTATAACAATGCGCAAATGGATTACGTCCAAACAATATACAAGTATAATGTTGCACTTACCGAACTTCAAGTTGCAATGGGAGAAAAATAATGAATAAAAAAATTCTTATTTTAACAATTATAATAATCGCAATAATATCACCTTTATTTTTTGTAAAAAAAGGTGTGAAAGCCGAATACTTAAAAGAGCCTGTTAAAGAAAGAACTATTACACAAATAGTTGAAGCGACGGGAACTATCGAACCAATAAATACAGTTTCAATCGGCTCACAAGTTTCAGGATTAATTAATGAAATTTATGTAGATTACAACTCGCACGTTGAAAAAGGTCAACTTTTAGCTCAAATAGATACTTCTTTATTTGAAGCACAATTACAACAATCTATTGCCAATATAAACAACGCAAAAGCCACTTTGGCAAAAAACAAAGCGCTTTTAGAATATGACACAAAAACATACAACAGATACAAAAATTTATATGCAAGAAATTTAGTATCAAAAAATGATTTAGATTCCGCCGAATCATCATATAAATCCGACTTAGCGCAAGTATCTGCGGCAAAAGCTTCTATTATGCAAGCAGAAGCTAATTATGCAACGGCTTCCGCAAACATGCGATACACAAAAATAAAATCACCGGTAAAAGGAATTGTAATTTCAAAAGAAGTCGAAGTAGGACAAACAGTAGCCGCAAGCTTTCAAACACCTACTTTATTTACCGTTGCAGAAGATTTAACGAAAATGCGCATAGAAACAAGTGTATCCGAAGCTGATATCGGCAAAGTAAAAGAAGGTCAAGATGTTGAATACACTCTTGACGGTTATCCCGATGAAATTTTTACGGGGAAAGTCACCCAAGTCCGCTTATCACCAACAACAGAGTCCAATGTCGTTACATATACGGTTGTCATTGAAGTAGAAAATACCGATGGCAAATTAATGCCGGGCATGACCGCAAATGTTTCAATAATCACGGGCAAAAAAGAAAATATTTTAACAGTTCCGAATGTCGCATTAAAATTTACCGTTTCGAATAATAAACAAAAATACGAAAAAAAGGGAATTTGGATAGATAAAAAAGGTAAACCCGTAAGAATTAATATTGACACCGGTGTTAGCGATGATACATATACCGAAATAATTTCCGAGGAAATCCATTCAGGTGATATGGTTTATACAAAAAATCTTTCAGGTGATAAAGCAATGCAACAAATGAGAGTTCCAAGGTTATAAAATGGCTTTAATCGAAGTAAAAAATGCAATAAAAACATATCAAACAGGCGATGAAAGTTTTAATGCTTTGGATGATGTTTCACTAAGCATTGAAAAAGGTGAATTCGTTGCAATAATGGGAGCATCTGGAAGCGGGAAATCCACATGTATGAATATGTTAGGCACTTTAGACAAACCTAATTCCGGTTCTTATTTTTTAGACGGAGTTGACGTATTTTCTCTTTCCTCCAATGAACTCTCTGATATTCGCAATTTAAAATTAGGATTTGTTTTTCAAGGTTTTAACTTAATTCCCAGAACATCGGCACTTGATAATGTGGAATTACCAATGATTTATAAAGGAATTCCCGAAGAAGAACGAAAAGAAAGAGCAAGAAAAGCACTTAAAATTGTCGGTTTGGAAAACAGAGAAGAACACATGCCTAATCAAATGTCAGGCGGTCAACAACAAAGAGTTGCTATTGCAAGGGCAATAGTAAACGATGCTCCGTTAATTTTAGCAGATGAACCAACAGGTAATTTAGATACAAAAACAAGTATAGAAGTTATGGAATTTTTTGTAAACCTTAATAAAAATACAGGAAAAACCATTGTAATTGTTACGCATGAACCTGATATTGCTGAGTATTGCAAAAGAATTATCAGATTTAAAGACGGGAAAATAGTTTCCGACCAATCAAAAGAAGAATGGCTAAAATCAAAAACAAGGCAAACATAATATGATAGATATTAAATCAACAATAAAAATGGCAATAAATTCATTAAAAGTGAATAAATTGCGTTCCGCACTTACAAGTTTAGGAATTATTATCGGTGTAAGCGCAGTAATTATTATGCTTGCAATCGGTACGGGAGCCAGTAAACAAGTCCAAGCAAATATGGAATCCATGGGTAGCAACTTATTAACAATTCGTTCTTCTTCCGCAAAAACAGGCGGTGTAAGCTTGGGAATAGGAACAAAACCGTCTTTAACACTAAAAGATGCGGCAGCCATTCAAAAAATGATTGCCGGCATAGATGCACTTGCCCCCGTTTCAAGCGAAAGCAAACAGACAATGTACGGAAACCAAAATTGGCAAACTACAATATACGGAACGACTCCGACATATTTATACGTAAAAAATTATGATATAGATTTAGGCAGAAGTTTTTCATTTGAAGATGTTAAAAATGGCGCAAAAGTTGCAGTAATAGGTTCGACAGTTGCAACGGAACTTTTTGGAGATGTTTCTCCGATTAACAAAGTCATAAGAATAGGCAACGTTCCCTTTAAAGTACTCGGAACTTTAAAAACAAAAGGTTCATCAGGACCTTTCGACCAAGATGACTTAATTTTCATCCCAATTACTACCGCTCAAAAGAAATTATTCGGTATTGCTTTCCCCGGAACAGTTAAAATGATAGTTGTAAAAGGTGAAAATGCCGATACTTTAGATGAAGTTCAAAAAAACATTGAAGAACTGCTTGCCTACAGACACAATATAGGAAAAAATCGGATTAATGATTTCGAAATAAGAAATTCAGCGGAATTTCAAGAAAAAATGAAATCAACAGTTCAAACATTTGCAATTTTATTAGCGTCTATCGCTTCTGTTTCTTTACTTGTAGGTGGTATCGGGATTATGAATATTATGTTGGTTTCAGTCACGGAAAGAACAAAAGAAATCGGTATCAGAATGGCAATTGGAGCAAAAGCGACTGATATTCGTCGACATTTTCTAATTGAAGCATTTATGTTGTCAATGATTGGCGGATTAATCGGTGTAAT
>CAZGRH010000076.1:0-2050 GCA_964527005.1 uncultured Muribaculaceae bacterium
GCTCTTTTGTCGCCTCGGGTACCGATAACTTCTTCCATTGTATCATAGGGCGCACCTGCAACAGATATAAGTTTTTCTCCGTATCGCAAATTACCGAATAGACAACATGCTAAAGTGTGTGTACCTGATACAAAGTGATTTCTTACAATGGCTTTTTCGGCTCTAAAAACTTCTGCGAATACTTTGTCTAAAGCTTCTCTTCCCATATCATCATGACCATAACCCGATACGGAAGCAAAATGTTCTAAGCCGATTTTGTTATTGCAAAATGCTTTTAATACTTTTTCTTGATTGTATTCTTTTATTTCATCGACAAGTTCAAAATATTTTTTAACTTTTAATTCTGCTTGTCGGACTATATCATTTTTTTCCATGTTCATATAAAATCATAAAATAACTTCATATTCAACCAATATACAAATTTTATTTTTTTTGAAGTAAAATGTAGTTAAGGTATTTTATTATGGCTGGCTTAAAAGATAAAAACGAACAATATAGTGTTTTTTTAAAATTAAAAGAAGATACTGATGAAGATTACAATTATCAAGAAAAGAAAAAAAACAAGATTATTGTGACGCAAAAAGTTGTTTTTACTACGTTTCTTGTTGTTTTTTTGTTTTCTTGCATAACGTTTATATTTGATAATTTCGATAAAATTTCTCCTGTGATTACGGATAAAAATCAAGGTGATTTTTCTTTTTCCGCAAATAAAAAAGAATTATCGGCTTCCAAATTTAATTTTAAAATGTTAAGTCGTTATCAAAATATTTTATTGCTTGGAGTTGACTCTAACGGGCCTAACACGTTACCGTTTTCAGGTGTGCGTTCTGATACAATGATTGTTTTAAATTTAGATATTCATAATAAAAGTATTAATGCCGTATCAATACCGAGAGATAGCAAAGTATATCTTGCGGACGGACATGGAATACAAAAAATAAATGCAGCGTACGCATTTGGAGGAATTGAACTTACCAAAAAAACTATTGAAGAAACTTTAGGTATTCATATACATAATTATATAATTGTAAATGCTGAGGGTGTAAGAAAATTAATTGATGCAATCGGCGGAGTTCCGATATACATTGATAATAATATGAATTACGATGATAACACCGCAAAATTACATATTCACTTTAAAAAAGGGCATTACGTTTTAAACGGTAATGAAGCGGAAGAGTATTTAAGATTTAGAAAAGATTATTTAGGTGATATAGGCAGGGTTCATCGTCAACAAAAATTTGTTAAAGCCTTAATCGAACAAATTAAATCACCTGAAGCTTTAAGAAATATTCCCGAAGCATTAAAAATTGCAGGATTATATACAAGAACTGATTTGAATTTATATCAAATGTCGCAATATGCCGCAATTGCAAGAGAAATAGATTTAAATAAAGTTGAATTTGTAGTTCTTCCGGGGGCGCCTAATAAAAAGGGGATTATCAGTTATTGGATTTTAAATCCGGAAGAAACACAAAAAGTTATAAACAGATTGATTTATCGTCAAAAAGTTAAATTGCGGGAAAATGATGTTTCGGTCGGTATAATGTTTCCGAAATCAAAAGAAATAGAAGCTTTAGCAATAAGAGAAAAACTTAAAAATGCCGGTTATAACGTTAATTGTACGGGACGTTCTTCTAAAATCGAAGAATCACAAATTATAGGATTTAATTCACAAATTACGGATTCCGTGATAAAAAGTATAAAATATAATGTTCCCGAAATTCATGATTATAAATACGTCCACTCTCCGTTAAGAAATTTTTGCGATACAAGTGATATTGTAATAACAATGAAAAATGAAGAAGAATAGAAATGAAATATCCGAATTTAGAAAGATTAATTGAAATAATAGAAATATTACGCAGTGAAAACGGTTGTAAGTGGGATAGAGAACAAACACACGATTCTTTAAAACGTAATATGTTGGAAGAAGCTTATGAAGCGATTGATGCTATAAATGCTAATGATTTACATCATTTGCAAGAAGAGCTTGGTGATGTTTTATTACAAGTAATTCTTCATTCTCAAATTGCAAAAGAAGAAAATG
>CAZGRH010000076.1:2150-7434 GCA_964527005.1 uncultured Muribaculaceae bacterium
GAAATTAACGAATTTAAAGATGCAAAAAATTATTCGGATAAAGAAGAAGAACTTGGTGATATTTTGTTTGCGGTTGTTAATTTGGCCAGATGGAACAAAATTGATGCGGAACAAGCTTTAATTAAAGCAAATAAAAAATTCATGACTCGTTTTAGAATGATGGAAACTTTAGCAAATAAAAACTTAGAAAATCTTTCTTTTGAAGAATGGGATAATCTTTGGAAACAAGCAAAAATAAAAACTAAATCTGAAATTTTTTAATAAAATCATCAGCCGGTACTTTTTTCAAGCTTATGTATTCATATACGCAATCTAAATATTTTTCTTCTTGTTGATTGTTTATTTTTAAACTTGCATAAGAAATATCAAAAAATTCTTTTATTAAATCAATAATTTTCAAATTGCCTAATTTAGCGTTAATACCTAAAATCGGTGTTTCTTTTCTTAAATTTAAAAAATCTTCGAATTCATATTTTTCAAGAATTTTTTCGATTTCTTCCATTGCTTCGTTATTGTACATTATTCCTTTCCAAAAAGCCGGCACGGAAAATGTCATTATTGAATTTTGTGCATCATGATTTCTTATTTCTATGTAATTTTTTAAACGGACATCAGGAAAAAATAAGCTAAGGTGTGTTTGCCAATCAGATTTTTGTGCAATTAATCCTTTATATCCTTTATTCATAAATTCACGAAAAGTTAACGGGGCAGCATAATATTTATCATTTCTATTAATAAATATCATTGGTATATCCAGCAATATTTCAACATAGTCCGTAAATGAAAATTGAGTTTTTTTGTCAAATAAATGTTTATCAATATATCCGCATCTTTGTTCGTCAACATTTAACCAAGAATTTGCTCTTAAAGATTTGTATCCGTTAAGTTTTGATTTGCGGACAGGTGAATTAGCGTATATTGAACTTATAAACGGACTCATTTTTAAAGCTAAAGACAATTTCTTTATTGCATCTTTTTCGCTTCTATAATCAAAATTAGCTTGAATACCTGCAGTTTCTCTCATCATTATAAACGGGGTTAATCCTTGTTGCGGTAAATATTTTGTCATATATTCATATCTTTTTTTGGGAATGATATTAATATCATCATAAGTTGAAATAATTTGAGAACCGCAATTTAAAACGATTGCGTCGAATTCATCGGCATAATTATCTAAAGTTAAATAAAATTCCGTTAATTTGGTTGTAATTTCATTTAGTGTTTTATATGGTTTCAAACTTAATTCTATTTGACTTCCCGGTTCTAAAGAAATTGTGCCTGTTTCATTCTCAAGTCCGAGCAAATGATTTTCGGAATATATTCGCTTCCATTGATTTTCATCAAAACATTCCAATATTTTAACAACATCTTCATATATTAATGCTTTGTATGAATTTTTATAAACAAGTAATTTTTCGGTTTCTACACCTATTTTTTCTTCCGTCTTACAACCCGATATAAAAAATTCCGTTAATTGAGATTTGTTTGTTATTATTTGTGAATTATCATTTGTTAAAAGCATAAATTTGTTCTTTCGCAAAATGTTTATTTATTACTTCTTCTAAACAGTTCATTATTTTATCTTCAAAATGAATATTGTAATTCATATTTATTTCTCTTATAAAATAACAAGGGCTTGTAACATTAATTTCAATAACTTTTTCATTAATAACATCAAGTCCGACGAGATATAATCCCTTTTTGGATAATTTATTTGCAATTTCTCGGGCAATATGTTTTTCATTTTGAGATAATGTTGCGGGTTTAAAAAATTTATCCGAATGTTGTGAAAATTTAAAATTATCTTCCGGCGGTATTTTTTGAATACATTCATCAAGTACATTTTCTCCGATAATTAAAACTCGTTTATCTCCGTATTTTGCTTCCGGAATATATTTTTGTACCATTACCGGAGTTGTTGCGTTTTCGGTCATTGATGATATTATCGTAAGCAAATTTTTATCTTCACTGTTTAGGTAATAAACTCCGCTTCCGAAACATCTGTTTAACGGTTTTAGTATTGCTTCTTTTTCTGCCATTACAAATTCTTTTATTAATTCAATTGAGGAGGAAACAATATTTTTTGGAACAAATTCGGGGAAATAATTAATATGAAATTTTTCATTAAAATTTTTGACTTCAAGCGGATTATTAAAAACTAAAGTTTTTTTCATATCAACGAAATCAAAGACATAACAAGCGTTTATATAGTTAATATCAACAGGCGGGTCGGGTCTGAAAAATACAATATCAAAATCATTAATTAAAAATTTTGATTTATCATTTTTGTAAAAAATATTTTCATTTTTTAAAAAGGATTTATAAGATAAAACCCACGCTTTAAAATCAGCAACAAATAAATCTCTTTTTGTCGCAATTTCTACTTCGTAATTTCGCTTTAAAAATTCTTTTATTAACCAAAAATTAGTAACTAAGTCATTAAATTCAAAATATTTTAATTCGATTTCATCAATAATAAAAAGTATACGCTTTGTCATATTTAATCCTTTTTTCTCAGATTATAACTAAAATAAAGAAATTAAACTTTTTTGTCTATTACACTTTCAGATATAATTTTAGGTACACTTCTGTCTAATGCATCGGGTAAAATATAATCAATTGAAAGTTCATTTTCTTTAACTAAAGAAGCTAAAGCAAACGCACAATTTAATTTAATTTCATTTGTAATTTTTTTAATGTTGTATTTTAATACTCCGTTAAATAATCCGGGGAAAATTAAAGAATTATTTATTTGATTAGGGAAATCACTTCTTCCCGTAGCTGTAATAAAAGCACCGTATTGTTTAGCTATATCAGGCATGATTTCAGGAGTCGGATTTGCTAATGCAAAAATTATCGGATTTTTATTCATATCTGTAATCATTTCTTTAGTTAACAGATTAGGGGCTGAAAGTCCGATAAATACATCTGCATTTTTTATTCCGTCTTTTAATGTTCCGATAAAATTATCAGGATTTGTATATTTAGCTATTTCTTCATGAGCAAAATTATTTGTAATTCTTCCTTTGTAAATACTTCCTTTAGAATCAAACATTGTTATATTTTTTGCCCCAACAGCCAAAATTAATTTACATACCGCAATTGCGGCAGCACCTGCACCAGAAAAAACAATTTTTACTTCTTCGACTTTTTTACCTGTTAAATGAAGTGCATTTAATAATCCCGCCAAAACAACTATTGCCGTTCCGTGTTGGTCATCATGAAATATGGGTATTTTTGCTTGTTCAATCAGTCTGTTTTCAACTTCAAAACATTTCGGAGCTTTTATATCTTCTAAATTAATTCCCGAAAAAGAATTTTGTAATAATAAAACAATTTCTATTATTTCTGCACTTTCTTGTGTTTTTAAACAAAGCGGAAGTGCGCTTACACCGCCAAGTTCTTGAAATAAAACGGCTTTACCCTCCATAACAGGCATGCCGGCAAGCCCTTTTATATCACCAAGTCCTAAAACCGCACTACCGTCAGAAACAATTCCGATTGGTTTTATATGTTCTTCGTCGGTAAGTTCCGTTTCTATGACTCCGCCTGCCATTTCTCTGAGTTGTAATGATTTTTCGCCTATTGTACCCGTCAATTTGTCATATCCAAATAAAAATAAATTTTTAGATACACATAAGAAGAATTCCTTTAAATCATCGACAAATCCTTTAAGTACAGGGATATTAACATTAAAATCCGTTTTTTCGATATATTCGGAAATTAAACTTAAATCAATTGCACCAAATGATGGTTCAATGTTTTCAACAACGAATTTTATTTTGCTTTGTTCTTTTGATGATATTTCAAAAGGGTAAGCATCTATTTGTAGTGTATTTTTTAGAAAAATTGCTCTTTGCAATGATTGTTCATAATCAAAAGAAATAACGGCAACTGAATTCTCTCTGTTTGTATATATATAAGATTTTTCGGGATTATCTTTTATTTTCAAGCAAGAAGCGGCAACACCAGGGGTATAAACTACGGCTAATGCTTGTTTGTCTGAAACTTCAACTTTGGATATTATTTTAATTCCTTTATATTTCGCCATTATTTTCTAACTTTATTTTCCGTACCTGCAAGTAATCTTTTGATATTTTCTTTGTGCATAAGTATTACAAATATTGCGCCAAAAGCGGCAAACCAAATGTAGTATATATTTTGGTCAAAAGCCGTCATTAAAACAGGAGCAAGTGCAATTGCAATTATTGAACCAAGTGAAACATATTTTGAACAATATGTAATTAATGCCCAAATACCGGCTATACAAATACCGACAGGGAAACATAATGCTAAAATTGTACCTACACCGGTAGCAACAGATTTTCCACCCGTAAATTTTAAAAATACGGATTTACTATGTCCTAAAATTGCCGCTGCTGCCGCCAAAACAGGCGTTAAACCGATATAATTTATAAAATTAAAATATTTGACGGCAATCAAAACCGCTAATGCACCTTTTAATGCATCTAAAAGCATTACTATAAAAAACCATTTCGTTCCCATGACTCTTTTAACATTGGTTGCACCTGTGGAACCCGAACCGATTTGTCTTATATCAATACCTTTAAATGCTTTAACTATCAAATATCCCGTAGGTATAGAACCTAATAAATATGCAATTAATATTATTATTAAAGTTTTTACAATAATCATTTTTTTTCACCTTTTTCTCTTGCCGAAATTCTAATCGGAGTACCTTTAAATCCGAAAGCTTCTCTTAATTTATTTTCTAAATATTTTACATAGTTATCTTTCAGTAAATCTTCGTTATTTATAAATAAAACGAAAGTAGGAGGTTTGGATTTTACTTGTGTTACGTAAAATAATTTTAATCTTTTGCCTCTGATACTTGTAGGCGGATTCATAGAAATTGCATCCATAACTACTTTATTTAAAATGCTTGTTGATATGCGTTTTTGTGTTTCCGCATAAACTTCTTTTGTTAATTTGTAAATATTAACAAGACGTTGTTTCGTTTTTGCACTTATAAATACTTTAGGTACATAACTTAAAAACGGCATATCTTTTTCAATTTCTTTTTCAAATTTATTTATGGTGGAAGATTGCTTATCTTCTATTAAATCCCATTTGTTGATTGCTAAAATCATTGCTTTGCCGGAGTCTATAATTGTACCTGCAATTTTTTTATCTTGGTCTGTTATGCCTTCTGTTGCATCTACAACAAGTACTGCAACATCACAATTTCTTATTGCTCGAATAGAACGGTCAACCGCAAATTTTTCAATGCCCCAATCAACTTTGGATTTTTTTCTTATACCCG
>CAZGRH010000077.1:0-7414 GCA_964527005.1 uncultured Muribaculaceae bacterium
TAGAACACGGCGCACATTGGGCAATAGGATTTTTGTCAATAATTATGTTTATCAGTACCAGAATTGAAGTTTCCGAAGTTATAACAGGCGGAACAGGACTAATTATTGTTGGTGCCGCATTTATTTCATCAATTATTCATAATAAAAAACAACAAAAAAAAGAATTAAAACAAATCTGCGAAAAATAAACTTAAAAAATTAAATTTTTATAAAAAATAACAAATTCACTTTTTGGTTAATATATAATATAAAATATAGTTTTTTGGAGGTTATGTTTTATGGATACAAATATCTTGTCTTTTATGGAAAGAAAGACTCAAGAATCAGGTCAAGATATAGCTTTGGGAATTAGAACAAATTTAGGATGGAATGAATTAACATATAAAGGGTTAAGCATATTATCAAGAAAATTAGCAAGTTATTTAATTGACTTAGGAATTAATAAAGGCGACAGAGTCGCTATTTTATCGGAATCTATGCCGGAAGTAGGAGCTGCATTATTTGCAAATGTTTTATCAGGTGCAACCAGTGTTCCTTTGGATATAAAATTAACAATTCACGAGTTAACTCATATTTTATCGGATTGTTTGCCGAAAGTCATTTTGGTTTCCAGTGCGCATTTAGATGATGCCGTAAAATTAAAAGAAATTATTCCGTCACTTGAACACATTATAATTATTGACGGAAAAGGTGCGAATAAAGATTATGCAAATTTGTACACTTTAAATGATTTACCTGACAAAAGATGGCGTCACAGAAATCCTGATAAAACCGCTTTAATAGTTTATACATCAGGTACGACAGGAAACCCGAAAGGTGTTGAAATTACTTACAGAAACATGCTTTCTCAAATTTTATCTATTGATAAATGTTTTACTTTTAATTCTGATGATTCAATGTTATCAATTTTACCGATGAATCATTTATATGAAATTACAGTTGGCTTTATGTCTTTTTTAAACAAAGGTGCTTCAATATATTATTCAAACAGTTTAAAGCCAAAAGATATTCTTGCTTTAATAAACGAAAAAAGAATTACATTTATGGTTACAGTGCCTGCGTTTTTAAAACTTTTAAAAGCAGTAATTGAAACGGAAATAAAAGCATACGGACCTATAAAAAAAGCCTTTTATAATTTTAAATATTCAATTTCCGATTTCTTTAAAAATCCTGTTTTGTCAAAATTTTTATTCAAAGAATTAAGAATGAAATTCGGCGGCAGATTTAAAGGATTTATGACGGGCGGCGCACCATCCGATATTGAAGTTGCAAAATTCTTTGAAAATATAGGCATAAGAATTTTGGAAGGCTACGGATTATCTGAAGCAAGCCCAATTGTTACTTTAAATACGGAAAAAAATCAAAAATTAGGTTCTGTCGGAAAACCGCTTCCGAATGTACTTGTAAGAATTGACAAAGAAACAGGCGAACTCCAAGTATTCGGAGATAACATAATGAAAGGTTATTATAATAATCCCGATTTAACGGAACAGGTAATTATGGAGGATGGTTGGCTAAAGACAGGAGATATTGCGAAAATTGATGCTCAAGGATATGTATATATTACAGGCAGAATTAAAAATATGATTGTTTTATCGGGTGGTAAAAAAGTATTTCCGGAAGAAGTTGAAGCAGTTTTGTCAAAATCTTCTTTAATACAAGAACTTGTTGTTTATTCCGATATTATCAAAACAGGTTCAAAACAAGGTTCAGAAGAAATTGTAGCTAAAATTCATCCTATTAAAGAAATTATAGAACAATACAAAGATGATAAAGAATTAGAAAAAGTTATTCGCAGTGAAGTTAAGAAATTATCTTTAGAACTTTCAAGCTACAAACGCCCTAATTCTATTGTAGTCACTCGTGAACCGTTACCACGTACGGGAATTTCAAAAGTTTCAAGAAAAAAAATTCAAGAAGAACTCAAACAAAAACAAGAACAATCAATTTAAAATTAAAATCCGATAATCTCAATTGATTTTATCGGATTTTTTTTGTAAAAATAAAACAGTAAAAATAAAAAGGGAAATTTATGAAAAAATATGCTAATTCTTTATTTTTGTTAATTTGTTTGTTTTATTCCGCTATTTTTTCTTGTTCACAAGCGCAAGATATTTCATATAAAGTTATTAAAATAGTTGACGGAGATACTGTTTATATTGATTTTAACAATAACGGTATTTGCGATAAAGATGAAAAAGTGAGAATTAACGGTATAGATACTTTTGAAACAAAAATTTCCGACGGTTTAATATGGCAAGCAAATAAAAATAATACAAATTTACAAGAATCATTAGGGCTGGGATATTTAGCAAAACAATTTGCAATTTCAGAACTTTTAAACAAATATGTTTATGCGGAATATAGTGCATTAACAAAATATGATAAATATAACAGAAAATTAATGTCTGTTTTTTATGATTGCAAAAATAATGTCTGTAAATCTTATGAAGAAGAAATTTTAAAAGAAGGTTTAGCAATAATATATGAGAAATCAAATATTTCTTCTCAACTTGAAAAATTTGAAAACTATGACAAATTAAGAGAAAATGCAATAAAAACGCATAATATGGATTTAGTCTTTTTAAATAAAGATACAAAAAAATATCATAAAATAAATTGTCGATTAGTAAAACATATTAACAATATCGAATTAGCCGAAAAAAAATATTTAAAAAAAAACAAACCTGCCGCTTGTTGTCACGAACAAAAAAACAAATAACACAATTAATTGTAACATCTTTATAATTTTATTAAAAATTTTGGCAAAAAAATTTTTGTTAGGGTTATATATTTTTAGGTGCAAAAAAATGATAAATACAGTTTCTTTTAAAAGTAAAGTTATAGTTGATGTTGGCGGAAGTATCAAAGAAAATTCCTGCAAAATTAATATACTTAATGATTGCGGAAATGATTCTTACACAAAATTAAATACAACCGTTAATAATCCTAATGAAAGTTATTATAAAAATAATGATGATTTTGTTGACAAAATTGCAAACAGAATAAAACAAGCTTGGGATAAATTACCGACTAATATACATAAAGGTGAAAAACAAATTAAAGATGTTGTACTTTTTATGCCGGGGAATATATACGAAAATAAAGTAATTTATGCTGGAAACATTCGCAACCAAGATAATTCGGGATATAAAGATTTAAATTTCAATAATCTTTTACATGTAATGAAAGAAAAAGGAATTGATGTCGCAAATGACACAAATATAAAACTTTTTCAGGATACGTTGGGGGTTTCTATGTGTATTGCAAAAACTTTAAACAAGAAAGGAATGTTAACCCCCGGAAGTTATTATAGCGTAATTGCAACGGGCGGAGGTTGCGGTATTTCAAATATTCGTTGCTTTGAAAAAAACAAGGCCTGCCTTGATGTTTCAGGAAGTGCTTATTTTTCAGATGAAAAAGGTTCTCAAAAAGTTTCTCGGCGGGGCGCAAATGTTTCTTCTTTAATAAAAAATTTTTGCAATACAATGCAAATGGACAAAAAAACAAGTGAAAAAATTGCGAAATGCGGTTTCGCAAAAATCGTAACTCAAAAAGAATTTGAACTTGGCGCTGATGAAAGAGAACTTGCTTTAAAAAATATTTTACTAAATGAAACCGATTTATATGAACTTTCAAAAGACGGAAAAATTAAACTTACCGAAAATGCCGATAAATCATTTGAAAAAGCAAAGAATTTCGCTATTGAAAAATATGTTGATGCTATTTCACGTTTTGCTTTAATTAAAGAAACCGAAGGTTCAAACGGAATTATATTAACCGGTGTTCTTGCAACTGCTTTAGACCAAACTTGCAGACAAGACGGACTTTCATTATCAGAAAGAATTGAAAAGAACATAGAAAAAAAATATAATACACTCGAATTGAGTTTAATAAAATCCAAACACGATTTTAAAATTATTATAAATCCGGATTTTTCATTTAAAGACAATACACAATCTCAAGAATTGGCTTTAAATGCGAAATATATCGGAGAAAACAGATATAATTGGATTTCTGTAGATTTGAACAGTTAAAATAATTCTAAAAAGTAATTTACAGATAAGCGGCTTGTTATATAATAGTGTAAGAAACGGGGAATTATGCAAATATATAATAAAGTTGATGATTTAATCGGTAACACACCTTTAATTTATTTAAATTCTTTCTCAAAGAATGCCAAAATTGCGGCGAAATTGGAATTTTTCAATCCTGCAGGCAGCATAAAAGACAGAGTTGCGAAATCAATGTTAGATGATGCTGAAGAAAAAGGATTTATCAATAAAAATACGGTTATAATTGAACCAACCAGCGGGAATACGGGAATTGGACTTGCGGCTGTTTGTGCTTCAAGAGGATATAAAATAATTTTAACAATGCCGTCTTCAATGAGTATTGAACGCAGAAATTTATTAAAAGCTTACGGTGCTAAAATTGTCCTAACAGAAGCAGAAAAAGGAATGCAAGGAGCTATTGATAAAGCAGAAGAATTACACAAAGAAATTTCAAACAGTTTTATTCCGTCACAATTTACAAATCAATCAAATCCTGAAGCTCACAAAAAATCAACAGGCATTGAAATTTGGAACGATACAGACGGAAAAGTTGATATTTTCATAGCACGGGTCGGAACAGGCGGAACGCTTACGGGTATTGGAGAATATTTAAAATCTAAAAATCCGAATATTAAAATTGTTGCGGTTGAACCTTATAATTCACCAATGTTATCACAAGGCAAATCAGGACTTCATAAAATACAGGGAATTGGTGCAGGTTTTATTCCCGAAATATTAAATACCGAAATTTATGATGAAGTTGTTACGGTAAAGGATGATGAAGCTTTTGATTTCGCAAAAAAAGTTGCGAAACAAGAAGGAATATTAGTTGGGATTTCGTCGGGCGCTGCTTTGGCTTGTGCTTATCAGTTAGCACAAAGAACTGAAAATAAAGACAAATTAATTGTTGTTATTTTCCCTGATAGCGGTGAACGTTATCTCTCAACCCCAAATTTTATTTGATATAATAAATTTAAGACAGGTGGAAAATGATGGAAAAAATTGCCAGTTTCAAAGTAAATCATAATATATTGGAGAAAGGTCTTTATATTTCGAGAACGGATAGAGATATAATTACTTACGATGTCAGAATGAAAAAACCAAACAACAATGATTATCTGAAAAATGCAACAATGCACACTTTAGAACATTTATTTGCGACTTATGTGCGAAACTCAAACTATTCTAAAGATATTGTTTACGTTGGTCCTATGGGTTGCAGAACAGGTTTTTACTTTATAGTAAGAGATAATATTTCTAATCGGGAAGTATTAAATTTGCTTATTGATACGTTTAAATTTATTTCGGAGTATCAAGATAAAATTCCGGGCGCTGATAAAATTGAATGCGGGAACTATTTAGAACATAATTTGAACGGAGCAAAAAATATTGCGTCTGATATGTTTGCAGTTTTAAAAAACTGGTCTGTGGAGAAAATGAAATATGCGGAATAACAAAAAAATTGCTATAATCGGGGCAATGGATTGCGAAATAATTAAATTAAAAGAATTAATGAATAATATAAAAATTTTAAATTGCGGTAAATTTGAAATATATCTCGGTAAAATTTTCAATCATGACGTAATTCTCGCAAAAAGCGGAGTTGGTAAAGTTTGCGCTGCAATTACGACCCAATATATTATTGATAATTATTCTCCCGATTTTATCATAAATACGGGAGTTGCGGGCGGAATTGCCGACGGACTTTCTGTCGGAGATATTGTAATCGGTACTAAATTTATTCAGCACGATTTTAATGCAACTGCTCTCGGATATGTGAAAGGTTATATGTGTACCGGCGGTGATAATCAAAAGCCAACGGAATTTTTTGCAGATAAAAAATTAATATCCGAATTTGAAAATGCGGTTTCTAAAATACATACCGATACAAAATTACACAAAGGGATTATAGTTACCGGAGATTGTTTCGTTGGCGATGTTGAACAAAAAAAAGAATTAAAATTAATGTTTAATGCTTCCGCTGCAGAAATGGAGGCAGCAGCTATAGCACAGAGTGCAAATTACAATGAAGTTCCGTGTTTGATAGTAAGAGCGATTTCCGATTTGGCAGATGGAAGTGCTTGTGACTCTATCGCACAATTTGAAACAAAAATGGCGCAATTTTCGTCATTAACAATATCTGCTTTATTGCAAAATATTTAATAATTGAGGAGGTTTTATGAAAAGTTCAAATCCTATTTTTAACAACACTAATGTTGTAGAAAATATTTATTCCGTTTCAAGTATACCTATGACGGTTTCAGGAACAATGAACAAATTGTTTTTACTGTCATTCGTTATGTTATTAGGTGCTGCCGCAGTATTTTATCAATTTTCAATGGGACATTTCGACTTTGTCAATATGATAATGATTGCCGGAATTGTTGTCAGTTTTATTTTAGCAATAATTATGCGGTTTAAAGTTTCTGCAACACCTTATTTATCCCCAATATATGCATTTTTTCAAGGTGCGGTACTTTCTGGTGTTTCTTGTTTCTTTGAAAAAATGTTTTCGGGAATTGTTATGCAAGCAGTAACCGTCACTTTCTTTGTCGTTTTAACAATGGCAGTTGCTTATAAAACTCAGCTTATAAGAGCAACCGAAACATTTAAAAAGGTTATGTTCCTCGCTACATTATCAATAGCAATTTTTTATCTTGTTTCGTTTGTTTTAATGTTATTTGGAATGAATATTCCATATTTTCAACATCTCTCAACACCTGCGGCAATTTTAGTTAACGTAATTATTGCTATATTTGCTGCTTTAAATTTAATTATTGATTTTGATTTTATTGAGCAAGGTGTTAACAGAAATTTACCTGCATTATATGAATGGCACGGTGCTTTTGGCTTATTGGTAACAATAATGTGGTTATATCTTGAAATATTAAGAATACTTGCAAGATTAGCAAATAACAAAAATTAAAATTTTATTCAACCAAAAGCCCTAAATTTAAACTAAAGCCCTAAAACGTGACAAATTAAAAAGTTGGTTTTAGGGTTTTAAATGTTTAATTTTAATCTTTCCCATACAACAATGTTTTTGTACCTTTGCCGCCTTTTTCTATAATATCCTGTTTTGGGTCATATTGCGGAGTTGAAGTTTTATCTGCTATTACTAAACGAAGAAGATGCACGTCATGCCCCCATTTGTTAGGACCTTTCATTCCGTTTACGTCTACTGCAATAAACCGAGGACGCATGTAATTGTTTGGGAAAACAATCATTCCGTCATTTAGTATAATTGCACTGCCGTTTCTTATGTCTGATTTTGTAAAACCGTAGCCACTTGTTGCAGCAGTAACCTCATAATCTGATTTATCAGGATTATTTGCCGCATAAACTTCTTCTCTTCCTTT
>CAZGRH010000078.1:0-7279 GCA_964527005.1 uncultured Muribaculaceae bacterium
ATATATTTTAAAATTTTATATACAAGTTAACAATTGAGAATAAATATTTGCGGGCATTTCTCTATACAATTTACCTGTTTGTGCATTAATTGCAACTATCTTTGAATTAGCAATTACTCTTAATTCGTTTGTTTCTTTATTAAAAACTTTATGTAAAAATTTTATCGACATTGGTTTTAATTCTTCTATGGATGTTTTTATAAGAATATTTTCATTTAATTTTGCAGAAGATTTATATCTTATATTCAAATCAACAACAGGGAACAAGACATTATCAGCTTCTAATTTTTTTATATCAAAACCTAATTGTTCCATAAAATAAACTCTTCCCGCTTCAAACCATTTTACATACGCACCATGCCAAACAACCCCGTAAGCATCAGTATCCGAATATAAAATACGAATTTCTTGTATATTTTCAATCATTTAAATTCCCTAATCAAAAAGTTCTTGTATTTTTTCTTGCACTTCAATCGGGTCAAGTTCTTGCGTATATTTGTTTATATCCAAAGCAATTTGATATAATTTTGCCGCTTCAATTTTATCACCCGTTATTGCAATAGAACGAGCCAAATTATAATATGCTAACGCATAATTAGGATTATGTTTTTTAGCGGTTTCAAATAATTTTATAGCTTCTTTAACTTTGCCTAAATCATCCAAATAAATAACACCAAGATTATTATAAGCAATATCATAAGTATTATCATATTGAATAGCTTTTTCATATTCTTTCATTGCTTCTTCAATATTACCTTTACCCCAATATAAATAACCTAAATTACAATGCAATCTGGCATTATAAGGTGTTTTTTCAAGTGCTTTTTTATAAACTGCCAAAGCATTATCATAAGCACCTTTTTCAAAAAATACCGTACCTAAACTTAAATAAATATCTATATCATTTGGATTTAAATTATTAGCCGTTTGATATGCCGCAATTGCAGCATCCAAATTTTTTGTATTTTCTTGAAAAATAAAGCCTAATGTTTGGGAAACAACACTTGTCCATTGCGAATTAGGATTTAATGTAACTGCCGATTGATAATGTTCAATTGCTCTGTCTACATCACCCATAAAATAAAGATATTGTGCCAATCTGCAATGAAACTCCGCAATATTAGGTTGAAGTTCAATTAATTTCTCGCACATTTTTACGGCATTTTCATAATCTTTTAATTCTTCATAAACCCGACACAAATTATAATATGCACGCATATTCAAATTATCGAGCCAAATTGCCATCTTATATTCGCATATAGCATCTTCATATTGTTGTAAATCTTGATATGTTTTTCCTAACGCAATATATAACTCAATAAAACCGGGGGCTTTATCGATTATTTCTCTATACATATCAACTATTTCTTGATTTGTTCCTTTAAAAAATTGTTTTAGTGCAATTTTTAACAGAGAAGGAAAAAATCTTAAATAATGACAATGTTGGACAAAAACTTTCTTTGCGTGTTCATCAAACGGTAAAGTTAAGATTGCTTTTACAAGATTAGCAATTTGTTTAAATATATTGCTTTTCTTAAAATACTCTATTCTGTAAAGACAATAATATGCACTTGAAGCCGCAAAAGGTTTTATATCAATTGCTTTTTGTGCATAATCTCTTGCATCAGTAAATTCTCTTTTTAAAATTGCGATTTGAGATAACACATAATAAGCATAAACATATTGAGGATTGTATTCGAGTGCTGTTTTTAAATAATTGGTTGCTTTTTCCAGCTCTCGTTTATAATAAAATGCCAATGCAATTTTAAAATATATTTCCGATGAATTATCGCAATTTTCCAATGCTTTTTGATACTCATTTATGGCTTCATCCGCATATTGTTGTATTTGACAAATATCGAGATGTTTTTCTATATATAAATCGCCTAATCGAACATGTAATTGTACATCGTTCTCATTTTGCGATATAGCAACTTTACAAGTATCAATTGCTTGTTGAATGTTACCTTTTTTATAAAACTCATCTATTGTTTTATTTATTTTTTTATTTTCTGTATCTGTTTTATTCATAATCCTATTGAAAATTTTACCATAGAAGTATTTTCAATGCACTAAATCAAATGTATTGTATTTTAACACAAATCAGCATCTTTCAAATATTTTTTAGGAGCCAATACGCACAAAACAGATTGTTTTGAAAAATATTTTTTAGCACAATTTATAATATCTTCTTTTGTGACTGATTGTATTCTTTGTATTAATTCATTTTCAAAATCGAATCCTAACCCTAAAAATTCATAATATCCTTTTAAACAAGCTTCTAAGAGATTTGTTTCCGAATAAAATTGTCTTTTTCCTATTGCATTGTTTTTAGCGTTTTCTAATTCTTCATCGGAAATAAATTCATTCATTATTTTATTTATTTCTATATCAAAACCGTTAATGGATGTTTTTATATTTTTGGGTTCTGTCCCAATATAAACAAAAAAGTTACCGGAAAGGATATAAGGTTCAAAAACACTCCTGACAGTATATGCAAGTCCTTGTTTTTCTCTTAATTCAAGAAATAAACGGGAAGATAAACCGCATGCTCCCAAAATTGTGTTTAAAAGAACAATTGTCGGATAATCTTTTGAATACACATCGGGGAAATGCCAGCCTTGAAATATTTGAGCCTGATTTGCATCTTCTTTTTCAATTATAGCAACTTTGTTTTCACAAATCGGATTAATTTTTTTTCTGGTATCTTCTTGTTCTTGAGATTTAAAATTTTTTAAAGAGTTATTTAAAATTTCAATTATTTCTTTTTCATCTGTATCGCCAACAATTACAATATTTTTTTGTGATTTAACTTTTAAATCTTCCCAAGCTGCTACAACATCTTCTTTGGTAATTTCACCTAAAGAGTCAATTATTTCATTTCTGCCTATTCCATAACCGTGATTAGGGAAAATTGTTCTGTAATAATTATCTTGTGCCTGAACTTTTGCTGAATCCAAATCAGCATTAAATTCACCAATAATTTTAATTTTTTCTTTTTCTATTTCGTTAAATGTTGAATTTTCAACAATATCTTGCAATAATTCAAAAGCCAATTTAATATCTTCATTTAAACATTGAAGTTTAATTCTTATATAATCCGCTTTTTTTTCAAAACGAATATCAATAGCATTTTCTTCAAGTTCAGAAGCAAGTTCTTGCGAATTTCTTTTTGCAGTTCCTTGAAACAACAATTGAGTCATTAAATAATATAATCCGGCATATTTTTCATCCGTATTTAATTTTATATGCATTACAAATGCAATTCTGGGTGTATTTTTATTTTGTTTTATTATTGTACTGATTTTATTATTTAATATATATTTGTTCATTTTTATATCCTATTCATACTAATTTTTAAAAGAATCGGGCAATAAAACCGAAATTACCGCATGATTTATATCTAAATATTTTTTTGCACACTTTTGTATATCTTCTTTTGTAATAGTATCAATTACATTAATATACTCTTGTAAATATTCTAACTTGTTGCAAACTGTCATATAAAAACCGATATTTTCTCCGATTTCAGATACGGTTTCCGAATTTTCAGCGAAACAAGATTTCAATTTTTTCTTTGCTTTCTTTAATTCTCTATCCGTAATTCCGTTTTCGCATAATTTTATTATTTCATTTTTTATACAATCCAACGCACAATCTTTTTCTTCCGGTTTAAAATTGGCATGAACAAAGAAATTACCGCCATCTCTGAAATGATAATAATCGGAAGAAACGATATTAAAAACAGAATTTTGAGATTTTTCAATTAGTTCTTGATATAATCTTGAACTTTGACCTTGTCCCAATATTAAAGAAATCATTTCTAAAATTGTAGATGTTTTAATATCTGTAGCCAATGCGCCCAAGTAACCGAACATTAAGAATCCCGTATTAATTTGAGAATATTCTTCAACATATTTTGTTTCATTTAACGGCAAATCAATTTCATACTCCGGATTTTTTGCATTTTTTCTTCCTTTAAAATCGAATTCTTTGCATATTAAAGGTAAAACTTCTTCAGGCTGATAATCACCGACCACAATTGTTGTTATATTCGCAGGAGTATAATGCGTTTTATAATAATCAAGAACAGTTTCTCTTTTAACGGTAGAAATTATTTGTTCCGTGCCGATTACATCTCTTTTATAAGGATGAGATTTGTACATATTTTTATTTACCGAATTATAAACCATTGTCCACGGTTGGTCTTTTCTCATTCTAATTTCTTCAATAACAACGTGACGTTCTCTTTTTGTTGTTATATGCGGATTGTTTAAATCAAACGGTTCTCCGATTTCATTATCAGGAATAACCGGATCTAACATCATATCCGCATGAAGAGCCAATGTATCTTTAAAATTTTTATCCCCGTTTCCTTTCGGAATCGTTACGTAATAAAACGTATAATCTTTCCAAGTTGCCGCATTAACAATTGCGCCCCTGCTCTCAAGCGTTCTGTCAAACTCTCCCGCTTTATGTTTTGAAGTTCCCTTAAACATTAAATGTTCCAAAAAATGAGAAATACCGTTATTTTCATCATTTTCGTTAATTGAGCCTGTTTTAACCCAACTGCTAATATTTACCAATTCCCCTTTTTTATATGCAAATACAATTTTATGTCCGCATTCTCTTTCGTATATTTCAACCGGTTTTTCCAAAAACGGATAATTTACCTGCGTTTTCTTTATATTATTCATAAATACCTCTACAATCCATAAATAAATTGTATCAGATTTTAAACGATTTTACTAATAAATAGCAAGTTTTTTTTTGCGCTGATTTAAAACAATCAAAAGAACAAAAGAGGAATATATGAGAATATCACCTGTTTCATTTAAATCATTAATGGTTTTTTCATTAAAAGACAACAAAATAAAAGCAAAAACGGAAACCCTTGTAAGAACCGCATTTAATAACAATAAAGAATTAAAAGAATATCATTTGGACAACGAAACAACAAAATATACAAAGAAAATTATTGACGGTTCTGCCTTTAACGCAAATTCCGATTTTACATTAACTTTAGATAAAGAATATGAAAAAATATTAAAAAAAGATTCAAAAAGAGTTATTCTTACGGAAGCGGAATTTTATATAACACCGCAAGAAACAGAAAAAAGATATTTTCTTACCGCCGCAACATCTAAAGATGAAAAAAATATTCTTAATATTTTAGGAAAAAGTAATATGTTCTATACCGTGAGATTTAATCGCAAAGGATAAAAGAACAAAACAAAAGGAAAACGAACGAAATATTTACACTATCAAATATTTTTATATGAAAATCCGAAATAATCTTTAAAACCCTTTTTCATTGCCTGAACGACATCTAATCGTTGAAGTTTGGGATTAATCCGTTTTAATCCTAAAATTGTGTTCTCATTTGTTTTTTCATTAAAAATTTTTTCTATTAAATCTTTATTATAAGTAAAAAGTATTGCGCCGTGTTGAAGAATATAATTTTGACTTCGATACTGTGCGGAACCTATTATTTTTTTATCTTCATAACATAAATCCGCACCTGTTGATAGTGACATGCAATAATCAAAAGAAGTATTTATTTTCTTTTTCCCGCCAAAATCCAATGCAATATCTAAATATTTAAAACTTTCAATTATTGCGGAAGAAATTTCTTTATAAGATTTTATTATACTTTTTCCGTCATTTAAAAAATCAACCGGACATATAAATGAATATGTTAATTCGTCATCGTGAAGCAACCCTCTGCCTCCGGTAACACGTCTTACTACATCAATATTGTTTTGTTTACAAAAATCCAAATCAATATTCGTAATTAATTGATTTCTGCCGAAAGAAACACATGCCGGTTTCCATCCGTAAAATCTCAAAACAGGCTCTTTACGATTAATATTTATAGACTCTTCCATCAATTGCGAGTCTATTTTCATATTTTCTTCACCTGTAAATTCTTTATAGTCAATTAAAATAGCCATATTGGTATTTTATATCATGAAGAAATTAATTATAAAAGTAAAAAAGGAGATTAAATATGGAAAATAAATTTTTAGCAGGAACAAAAACACGAGAAAATTTAATGAAAGCATTTGCTGGTGAATCAACGGCAAGAAATCGATATTGCATTTTTGCTTCGGTTGCGGAAAAAGAAGGACATATAAAAATTGCACAAATTTTTAGGGATACTGCATTAAATGAAAAAGAACACGCAGAAGTATTTTATAAATTTTTAGACGGTGAAAATGTAGAAATAAAATCGACATTCCCGTCTTGTTACGGAGATACAAAAGCAAACTTATCTTGTGCCGCAAAATACGAAGAAGAAGAATATTCAACTTTATACCCTGAATTCGCACAAACCGCAAAAGTAGAAGGTTTTGAAAAAATTTCGCAAGCATTTCTTAATATTGCATCAATTGAAAATCATCACGGCAAAAGATATTTGGAATTTCTTGACAAATTAGAAAAAAATACTTTATTTGAATGCGAAAAAGAGGTTGAATGGACTTGTTCACATTGCGGATTTGTTGTAAAAAATGAAAAAGCACCGACGAAATGTGCAGTTTGTGGAAAATCACAAGAATATTTTTCTTCAAAATGTAATTGTTTATAATACAACCTTTTTTAAATATTCAATAATTTCCGGATCCCACTTGATACCCGCTTCTTTTTGAAGAGTATCAAGTGCTTCTTCTTTTAACATTGCATTACGATATAACCTGTCGGAAGTTAAAGCACAATACGCATCTGCGATAGCAATAACTCTGGAACCAAGCGGAATACTGTTTCCCTTTAATCCCTCGGGCTCACCTTTTCCGTCCCATCTTTCTTTTTGATAATTAATATAAGGAACAACTTCCGATAAAAAATTAATACTCATCAATATGCTTACACCTACATTAGGATGATTTTGAAGTTTTTCCCAATCTTCTTTTGACAATTTTCCTTTTTTATTAAACACTTCTTCAGGAACTGTAATTTTACCTATATTGCGTAATAATGCAGCATAATATATTAAATCTTTTGTTTTTTCATTTAAACCGATTTCATTAGAAATATTTTTTGCTAAAATCGCAACATCTTGTGAATAATTATTTTTAAAATTACTTTTTGTATCAACCGCTTTTGCTAAATTTTCAACAAACCATTGTTGCTCGGAACTTAAATCACCGATTAATGCAGTTAGTTCCGCACGATTATTTTGTAATTGTGAAATACTTACATCTTCTTGCTCTATTAATATAGCGGTTTCTTCCGTTAATTTTTCTAAAGTCATAGAAGTTGCAAATAATCTTGCTGTAAT
>CAZGRH010000079.1:0-7273 GCA_964527005.1 uncultured Muribaculaceae bacterium
GGAAGGCAGGTAAGTTTTCTTATCTGTCTTTTCTGTTATAATTAAATTATGAGGAAAAATATTACAGAAATTTTAGAATTTGATAAAGTACTTTCGTATTTGAGTGAACACGCAATAAGTGAACTCGGCGCAAAAAGATGTTTAAATCATTCAATTTATGAAGATATAAATTATATACAAAATGCATTAATAATTACGTCACAAGCCAGAACAATTATAAATAATGCTATAAATATTCCTTTAGATAATATTTACGATATTGAGACATCATTACAAGATGCAAAAAAACATTTACGCCTAAATGAAGAAGAAATTATTGATATTGCGAAAACATTAAAAACATCAAGATTAATGAAGAACTTTTTTAATGATATTTCAAAAGATTTTCATGAATTTTCACAAATGCAAAATGGTCTTTATGCAAATAAAGAATTAGAAGATAAAATATTTGATACATTCACGCCTGCTTTAAAAGTTAAAGAAAATGCGACTGTTGAATTAAAAAGTTTATATCAAACATTAAGAGATACCACTTCAAATATTAAAGTTTGTATTTCTTCTTTATTGCAGAATTCATCCTTTACAAACAATTTACAAGATAATATTTATACAGAACGTGACGGAAGAACAGTTTTTCAAGTTAAAGCAGAATGTAAAAATAAAGTAGCCGGTATAATTCATGATGTTTCTGCAAGTAATCAAACTTTTTTTATAGAACCTGAAATTTTAGTGGGATTAAATAATAAAGTAAGAGAAACTCAATCTAAAATCTTTATTGAAATTGAAAGAATTTTAAAAACATTATCAAATGAAATCGGTAAATATTATGATGAAATTAAAAATTCTAATTATCGGTTGATTGAAATAGATTTTGTTTTGGCGAAAGCGAAATACAGTGCATCTTTTGATGGTGTTCGGGCAAAAATATCCAATGAAAAGCACATTAATTTAAAAATGATGAAAAATCCTGTTTTAATAAAATCGAAAACAGATATTGTAGAAAACGACTTTTATATTAATTCCGATAAAAATTCCATGATAATTACAGGGTCAAATACCGGCGGAAAAACTGTTGTTTTAAAGACGGTAGGTTTATGTTTGTTAATGACGAAAGCAGGCATGCATATTCCGTGTTATGAGGCAGAAATTTATCCTTTTAAAAAAGTTTTTGCCGATATTGGCGATGAACAAAGTATTGTCCAAAATCTTTCCACATTTTCGGCACACATGACGAATATTACAGATATTATTAATCACAGTGATAATGATACATTAGTATTATTTGATGAAATTGCGGCAGGAACTGATCCTAAAGAGGGGGCGGCACTTGCTGAATCTATTTTAGAATATTTACAAAAAAACGGTGTTTTTGTTATTGCCACTACACATTACGGTGAGTTAAAATCTTTGGCATACTTAAAACAAGGATTTGTTAATGCCTCGGTAGAATTTAATATTAACACTTTAAAGCCTACTTATAAATTATTAATAGGCATTCCCGGGGCAAGTAATGCTATATCCGTAGGAAAAAATTTAGGTTTAAAAACTGAAATTATAAATTTGGCAAAAGAAATTTATTTCAACCAAAAAGATACAACTGCCAAAATAGTGGAAGAATTACAAAAAACTCAACAAGAATTATCCAATTCACAAAAAATAATTTGTGAAAAAGAAGAAAATGTTCGTCGTTTAGAGCAGAGTTTAAATGATAAATTAAATGAATTAAAAAAAGATAAAAAGAAAAACATCCATATATATAAAAAGAAATATGAAACTTCTCTTGAAGAAGCGAAAGATGAAATAAAAGACATATTAAAACAAATGCGTGAAGAAAAATCCGAAAAAATTGCACGTCGAAGTTTTAACCGCCTTGCCGGAATTGAAACTGCAATGCGACAAAATTTTAGAAAAGAAGAAGATGAAATTGCCGAAAAATATACGCCTGTTGACTGGAATAACGTAAAAATCGGTGATAACGTTATGATTACCGATTTAAATCAAGAAGTGACAATTTTATCATACCCTGATAAAAATAAGAATGTTCAAATACAAATGGGACAATTAAAGACAAAAGTTAAACAAAATAAACTTGCAATATTGAATAAAAATTTAATAAAACGAGAAGCAAAAGCAAAAGGTATTTATAAAAAAGATTTTTCAATACAAAGACACTCAATTTCACAAACGTTAGATTTAAGAGGTTACAGATGTGAAGAAGCTTTAGATGAAATTGAATCTTATTTGGATAAAGCAAGTTTAGCAAATTTATCGCCCGTATATATAATACACGGGCATGGAACAGGTGCTTTAAAACAAATAATAAGAGATTATCTGATGTCATCTCCTTATGTAGCAAAATTCAGAGCAGGCGAAAGCGCTGAAGGCGGTGACGGAGTCAGTGTTGTAGACATAAATTAATATTATTTAATTAAGATTTAAATGCATTTTGAATTGACTCTGTAAAATTCGGTTTTAAAATTCCTTTTTCGGTTATTATACCTGTAATTAATTCGTTAGGTGTAACATCAAATCCCGGATTTATAACATTAACATCTTTTGCACAAATCCAATCACCGTTTATATGAGTAACTTCTTCATGTGAACGTTCTTCAATCGGAATTTCTTTACCTGATTTAATAGAAATATCAATTGTAGATAAAGGAGCAGCTATGTAAAACGGAACATTATGGTATTTTGCTGCGATTGCAACGGTGTATGTACCTATCTTATTTGCGGTATCGCCATTTGCAGCAATTCTGTCGGCACCTGTAACTACCATATCAATCATTCCTTTAGACATAAAATAAGAACACATACCGTCAGTAATTAATGTTGTCGGAATACCGTCTTGCGTTAGTTCCCAAGTTGTAAGTCTTGCACCTTGTTGACGTGGTCTTGTTTCGTCCGCAAAAACCTTAATTGACGGGTCTTTTGCAAATGCACTTCGTATAACACCCAATGCGGTTCCGTAACCAACGGTCGCTAGTGCACCCGCATTACAATGAGTCAGTATTGTTGCACCTTTTGGAACAACTTGCGCACCATAATCTCCCATTTTTTTGTTAATTTCAATATCTTCATTTTCAAGTTTAATGCTATTTTGTATTAATTCTTTTGTAATTGTATCAATATTTCCGTCGATATTATTTGCCAGTTCAATTTGTTTATCAACACCCCAAGCGAGATTAACCGCAGTAGGTCTTGAAGATTTTAAGTATTCTGCATTTTTCTTTAGTTCTGTCAAAAATAATTTTTTATCAGTAATAGTCTTAGATAAATTAATTGCACTTAATGCAACACCATGTACACCGGCAATTCCAATTGCAGGCGCACCTCTGACTATCATGTCTTTTATGGCAAAATACATTTCTTCTACAGTTTCTACATCGATTAATTTAAATTCTTTTGGTAAAATTCTTTGATCAATCATTCTTGATTTATTATCTGTCCATTCTATTGTTTTTATTTTAGAATTAAAAGCCATTTTGCCTCCTATTTTTTGTTAGTGTTAAATATTTGATAGAAATATGCAGTTGATACACCTGCAAAAGTATTAAACATTGCGCAAGTTAATGTCATTAAAAAAATCATTAACATTAAAAATCCAAAATTTGAAAATATAACTTTTACCCAAATTAAAGATTGAATTTTAAATATTAAATTTAAAAGGAAACCAATCGGGAAAAAGATTATTGAAAAACCGAAGAAAACACTTGCACCTGATATAGCACCTATAGCCGCACATTTTTCAACAGTTAAATCAGCAAATAATTTTAACTTTTTTAAATATAAAATTATAAACGGTGCGGTTATTATAAACATTATTAAAATAACAAAAACCGTAAACAACGGAATTAATGCAGGAACTGCAACCAATGCGCCTATTATGGCAGAAAATAAACTAATAACTTTTATTAATTGTTTACTTAGCATTATTGTTCTCCTAAAAATTTACTTCTTCCGCAGCATAGTCCAATTGCTATTGAATCTAAAGTATCATCAAGTTTTGGAAGTTTTTTATATTTTATTAACATTTCAACCATTTTTGCCACTTCTTCTTTCGAAGCTCTACCGTATCCTGTTATCATTTGTTTAACTTCAATTGGTGTATATTCAAAAATCGGTATATTATATTTTTCAATAACTGATAAAATAACACCTCTTGCTTCTGCTACGGGAATTATGGTTTTTTGATTTTTAAAATAAAAAAGTTTTTCAATACTTGCAACTTCAGGCTTAAATTCATTTATTATTGTATCTATATCATTTGCAATTTCCAAAAGCCTTGCCGAATCAGATTTCTTTTTATCGGTTTGAACGGAACCGGAAGAAACCAAAATATTTTCGTCTTTAATCATATCAATAATTGAATATCCGACTATTGCAAGCCCCGGATCTATACCTAAAATTCTCATATTTTAATTATAAATTAAATATAATCAAAAACTAATAGTTAAGTTATGTAACAAAAAAATACATTAATATTCAAAATTATTTTTAGAAAACTTCTAATAAAAAGAAAGAGGTATTTTATGCAAATTAACAGTTTACAAAAAATAAATTTAAATAATTATTTTAATAAAATTAACAATTTTGTAAAACCGAACAAACTTGAAAGAACGCCATATACTGATATGGTATGTTTTACAGGTAAAGTTGCAGTAAAAAAATATGCAAAAAATACTCTAAATGCAGTTGATTTTTCGCAGCAAATCAAACAATTGCCTCAAATCAGTTGTGAAAATCTTCAAAAATTAATAAAACAAAACGGACATAACGTTGAAGTAAAGCCTATTGAAAAATTAAAGGAACTTACGCCCGATGCAGAAAATTACGGTGCATACTACAGTTCATTTTTAACCGAAAATTTCAGTTATGAACAAAACGAAATGTATGTGAATACAAATAAAGCTAATAACGGTACGGAACAATACAATGAATTAATTAGAGATATTGCACACGAATACACTCACACACTTCAGCATAATTCACCGGAAATGCAAAATTTAATTAAAATGCTGGCAAAAGGTGATTATGATAGCGCAAAATGTTTACAAGGATTTGCTCATTTTATTTTTCAGCCTTTTGATAACGAATTACAGGCAAAATCAGTAATCGGAGTATTTAACAATGCACAAGATAAATTTTCTTTAAGAAATTTAGGAGTAATTTTACCAAGAGAAAAAAATGTTTCTTCTAAAGACATACTTTCATCTTTGGGCTTACAAAATGAAAAACAATTTAAAGAATTTGTTATTAACATTTTTAACAGAAGTTTTCATGAAGTTTTCAATTACGCCCTTGCTGATTCCGAAATGAACAAAGTTATGCCGGATAAAGATAAACCGTTAAAATTATCTGCTAAAATAAAAGAAATTTGCAGACTAAAAGCACAAAATGAAAAAGAAGCACGTCAAACGGAAAGTTTAATTGCAAAAAAAGAACTTGGAACAGATGCTTCTTTAAATACTGATATTTATGCAATTTATTATGAAATGTTAGAAAAAGCATTTAGTTAATAGCAGTTATCTTCTTTAAATTTTCTATAATTTTCGAGCATATTATAAAAATCGGGATACCAAACTTTTATAAGTCCATCTATTAAACCTACATCTTCGTGATATGTTGAATAATTTGTTGACGAATTAATATATTTTGTATTAAATGCAGACATCATCATAGGTGTCATAGCATTTCCTCTTAATGCAGCTCGGGTGCTTTCGATTTTTAAAGTATTCAGTCTTTGATTTAATGTTCCGTTTTGAAAGCCGTGAAACAAATCCATCTCTAAACGTTCAATTCTCTCCAAAGTATTTTGACCTTTAAAAGAATTTCCGTAAATTCTGTTTTCTATAACCGAAAGTTCATGCATTTGTTCCGGTGCAATGTTTACCAATCTCGGATTATCTGCGGTATTTTCCAATTCGAACGAAAAAACCAAAGAGCTTGAAAAAATAACGCACACAAACACTATATAAAATATTTTAGGCAATTTGCCCATAAAAACTTCCCGTAAACTAATTCCAATCTCATTTTAAATATTTAATTTATCAATTTAATCGGCGAACTTTGTAATTAACGGATGTATTTGTTTTTTAGCAAAATAAGAAATATAAAATAAAATTAATATTTTGGAAAAGTTCCGAGAATTCTTATAAAGTTTACGAAAGATGTTACTTCCGATAATGCATCTTTTACGTGCGGTTCATCCTTATAACCGTCTATTTCCATAAAAAATAAATATTCACCAAGTGCTTTTTTTGACGGTCGTGAATCAATATACGATAAGTTAATTTCATGTTTTTGAAATATTTTTAGTACGTTACACAAAGCACCTGATGTGTTTTTTGTTGAAAGTATTATTGATGTTTTTCCATCTCCGTATTTATTGAAATTATTTGCGGATAACACATAAAATCTGGTTTTATTATCTTTTTCATCATTTAAATTATCTGCAATAATTTTTAAACCGAATATTTCAGCACAAGTTTCATTTGCAATTGCGGCTAATGTTTCATCATCGGAATTTGACACTTCTATTGCGGCATAACTTGTTGAAGACACTTCTTTTAATTCTGCATTCGGAAAATTTTCATGTAAAAAATTACTGCATTGTGCCAATGCTTGAGGATGTGAGATAATAGTTTTAATTTTTGAAATTTCGTTTGTTTTCGCTAATAGCAAATGATTTATATCTAAAGTGATTTCCCCTTGAATTTTAATTGCTTCATCTTTTAATTTAACAAGATTATCTATTGTTTCTCTAACAATTCCCTCTATTGAATTTTCAATAGGTAATACGCAAAGAGCATTTTTGTCTTGTACCAATGACAAAAAAGCATTTTTAATACTCTTTTGAGGAAAGAAATTTTTTATATTAAGTTTTTTATTAAAAATATACTGTCTCATTGCTCTGTGTGCATTAGACCCGTCAGGACCGAGATAATATATATTTTTAATTTTAGAATTACTCATTTACCGAACCTTTTATTCATTATAAAATTATTATATCATTGTACTATAAAAGGAAATAATAATGTCAGAAATAAAATTCGGAACCGATGGTTGGAGAGCAGTTTTAAATAAAGATTTTACTTACGAAAATACAGAAAAAGTAATTAACGGGATAGCCAATTATGTATATTCAAAAAGCGGATATTCGCAAAAAATTATAATCGGTTACGATCCAAGAAACAAAGCTGATGATTTTGCATTTTTCATCGGTGAAAAATTATCGCAATACGGTTTTAATGTTGAAGTAAGTGAAAATATA
>CAZGRH010000080.1:0-7267 GCA_964527005.1 uncultured Muribaculaceae bacterium
ACTGCTTGAGCAGCGGGAGTTCCTTGTGCTACGGGACCGTAAGCCGGCATTTGTTGTGTCATATAACCTGTTTGTGCGAATGTCGGAGTTTGGACAACCGGTTGTGCATAAGGCATTTGAGGAGCCGGAGCCATCGGCATTGCATAAGGATTTACGTTCATTGCAGGCATTTGAGGAAATGCGTTTGGCATTGCATTACCTTGAGGATAGAATGTTGTTACCGCAGGCATTTGAACGAAATTCGCCGGCATTGCGTTTGTGTTCGGTGAATTGTTTTGACCTTGCGGATTATTAATTTCAATATTTACCCCGTTAAATTGTGATTTTCCGTTTGAATTATTATTCGGATTAGAATAACAACTTGTAGTCGGATAATTGTATATAACACCAGAAGTTTGTGTTTGATACGGAATTACGGAACTTGCTCCCGGTTGTTGACCATTTTGTGTCATTTGTTGTAATGCAGGTAGGTATTGCATTTGTGGCGCTTGAATCATTTTATACTCCTTATTTGATACGTAAATTTATTCTATTATACACATGTTTTACCAAGTGTACATAAACATGAAGATTCGTGATTAAAAAATATTGCTATTTTGTAAAAAATATTTTAAATTTTTTTCTTGTAAAAAGTCATAATCCTTGTATCTTTGAGAAAAAACAAACTTAATATTCGTTAATATTTTTTTAAAAATTAATAAATTTTTGTACAATTTTGTATAATATTTTTATTTAATGTAAAATATGTCATGTAAGGTTACAATTGCTCATGAGTACAAATAATACTAAAAACAATTTTAATATTAAAAATTATCGGGAATTGATTGATACTATCGCAAAAGTAGAATATAAAAAATTATCATCAAAACATTTGATTGATTTTTCCGAACTTGTAAATATCGGCACGCAAGTTGTTCATAGGTTGTGTGTTAATGTTCCGCAAGATACTTATAATAAATCTTATTTATCTACCGCAATAAAGTGGGCAATAAGAAATGAAGTAAGACGTCGATATAAATGGTATGTTTTGAAAAATAAACAAGAATTCTATTTGAATGAAGAAAACAGAACATCTATTACGGAAGCTGTATATAAAACAATTTTGTCGGTAGATGAAATGGCAGAAAGTGATAGTCCTACTCAAATTCGAGATTTAAAGCGAAATCCTGAAGAAAAAGTTCTGTTTCTTGAACTCAGTGAAAGTATAAAAAAAGCAATAAAAGTACTTCCTGTCAGAGAACGTGAAATTATTGAAGCCAAATTTTTTAATGACAAAAAATTGAGAGAAATTTCGGAAGAATTTGGTTTGTCACCATCTCGAATTTCAAGAATAGCTCAATCACGGCTTAATAAAATCAGAAAAGAACTTTCTAAACAAAATTTGGTTTAAGTTAATTTTTAATTTTGAGGATATAACAATGTCACTAAAAACAATTCAATATAAAACGCAAGGTACTTGTTGTGCATTGATGAATGTAGTTTTAGACGATAACAAAATTCATGATGTGGAATTTTTTGGCGGTTGCAACGGTAATTTACAGGGAATAAAAAAATTAATTATCGGGATGAATATAGATGATGTTATTGAAAAATTATCAGGTATTCGTTGCGGAGCAAAAACAACAAGTTGTCCCGATCAATTATCAAATTGTTTGATAGAATACAAAAACAGTTTGAAAGTAAATTCTTAATTTTTAGAAAAGGATAGAGAAGTGGGTATTGAATTAAATGTAAAACAAGGTTTAATTGCAGGAAACGGACAGTTGCCCGTTCAGTTGGCTAAAAATGCAAAAAATAACGGATTTGAGGTCGTTGCAATTTCGCTTTCTCAAGACAATGTTAAAGAGTTAAAAAAATATTGCACTAAAGTATATTCCTTTCACCCCGGTGAAGTTTTAAAAATTTTAAATGTTTTACAAAAAGAAGATATTAAACAACTTTCTTTTATCGGAAAAGTTCCGAAAACCGTAATTCTAAAATTTTGGAAATTTGATTCATTGGCAAGAGAATTATTAGCAAAAGCAATTCGATTGAATGATGATGCTATTATGCTTTTAATTGTCGAAGAACTTGAAAAAATCGGAGTTACCGTTTTGGATCAAACGATTTTTATTAAAAATTTAATGGTTCCGAGCGGTGTTTTGGGCAAACATAAACCAACAGAAGCAATGTTAGCTGATGTTGAGTACGGTTTTAAAATTGCAAAAGAAATGGGTAGGCTTGATATTGGGCAATCCGTTGTTATAAAAGACAGGATGATAATGGCGATTGAGGCAATAGAGGGTACTGATTGTGCAATAAAAAGAGGTTGTAAACTCGGTAAAAAAGGTTCGGTTGTTGTAAAAGTTGCGAAGCCAAAACAAGATAAACGTTTCGATATTCCGGCTTTCGGTTTAAGAACATTGAAAACAATGAATAAATATAAAGCTAAATTAATAGCTGTAGAAGCAAATGAAACTATTCTTGTAGATCAAAAACATACTATAGAATATGCAGATAAACATAATATAATTGTAATGGCTATATGAAAAGATTATTTATAGTTACTGGTGAATATTCCGGAGATAAGCATGCCGGAGATGTTGTAAAAGAATTAAGAAAAATTAATCCTGATATTGAGATAGAAGCAATAGGCGGAGTTAATTTAAAAAGTCAGGGTGTAAAGTTATTTGCTGATCATTCCAAAATGTCGGCAATGGGGATAGGTTTTCTTATAATTCTAAATCATATAATTTTAGGAAAAAGGATAGCTTCGTATTTAAAAAATGTTTATAAACCTGATATGGTTTTACTTGTTGATTATGGCGGTTTTAATTTAAATTTGTCCAAAATAATTTCTAAGTACGGTTTTAAGGTATATTATTATATTCCGCCGCAAATTTGGGCTTCTCGTAAATGGCGTTTAAATACAGTAAAAAAATGTATAAATAAGGTAATTACGATTTTCCCTTTTGAAAAAGAAATGTATGATAAAGCAAATGTTAATTCTGAATTTGTAGGACATCCGTTAATCAAGCAGTTGCCTGAGGCATGTAATAAAGAAAAATTGCGTGAAGAGTTAAATATAAATAATGAGGAAAAACTTGTTTCTATATTTCCTGGGTCAAGAGTTTTTGAAATAAATAACTTGTTGGAGATATTTTTGAAATCTGCGCAAAAGATAAAAGAAAAAGACCCGAATGTAAAATTTGCATTGGCGCAAGCACCAACAATTAAAGACGAATTAATAAATCCGATTATAAAAAAGTATTCCGATTTAAATATAAAAATATTAAAAAACAGAAATTATGATTTATTATCAGGTTCTGATGCTTTAATTTTAGCTTCAGGGACTGTTGCTCTTGAAGCGGCATTGTATGAAACTCCGATGATTATAAGTTATAAAGGACCTGAATTGTTTTATATGATTTATAAAATGGTTCGTTGTATTAATATGGTTTCGTTGCCTAATATTATATTAAATGAGGAAATTGTTCCCGAATTAATTCAAAAATTATCAAATCCTGAAAAAATTTCGGAAGAAATTTTGAAAATTTTGAACGATGAAAATTATAGAACTTATATGAAGTTAAAATTAAGAAACGTAAAAGAAAAAATGATGAGTTCAAATGCAGCTGAAAAAGCAGCTTTAATCATTAATTCCGATATTTAGACTTTGTGTAGTATTGTAAAAATATTTCGCCGTGTTATGATACTTTGTAAATCTTTATTAAGAAAAGGCAATTTTTTCTTAACAAAAGACTTATAATTACTATATCAGGATTTTTTAATGAATAAAGAATTAATAAATAAAAATGTTAATAATAACTCTTCCCACAGGTCGATAACTACAAATCCCATAGATAAAACGTCAGGATTGGTAGCAAAGATTAATGTTCTGGGAAACGGAATGAATGCAGTCAAAGTGCAACATTCCGCACTGCACAATGAAAAATCATACGCAATGGTTGATTATTTTGCATTTATAAAAGATGCAAACGAAATTATTAAAAATTACAGAGATGCAAAAGATTCTTTAAATGCTATACACAATTTGTTTATAAACAGATTAAATTGTATTTATACAGGTTTAGGAATAATTAATGAACAATCGGTAGATGTTAAATTGTTGGATAAGAATTCAAATGTTTATTCTTATAAATTATTTAAAAAAGAGACCGGTAATGAAATTATAAAAGCAATAAACTCGGGAGAAGTAGTACTTTTGAATAATTCGAATTATTTAAAAATCCCGTCTGTTATAAATGCGCCATCGGTTATTATTCCTATTAAAATACAAGGAAAAAATATTTGTGTTGCCTTTGCAAGTGATTATAATGTACATAATCATTTGGCTTTATATGAAATGATGGCAATGAGTTTCGGTTTATTGGTTCAAAATTCATCTTTAACGGAAAAAGTTGACCAAAGTACATTTACGGACAGTTTAACAAATTTATATTCGCACAGAAGATTTCAAGAATTATTGAGTCAGGAAATTGCAGATGCAAATAATTCCAATTCAAATTTATCCGTATTAATTTTTGATATAAACGGTACGGGTAAAATTAATAAAGAATTCGGACATTCTAAAGGTGATGAGGTAATAAAAGTCGTTGCCGGAAAAATTAATGAAAGTATTAAAAAACAAGATTTCGCAGCTCGTTACGGCGGGGATGAAATTGCGGTTGTATTAAAAAATACAAATGCGGAAGAAGCTAAATATTTAGCGGAATATTTGACATATTCGTTGTCTTGTTGCCTTGTTGATGATATAGGACCAATCAATAAGTTATCGGTTGGTATAGCAACTTATCCGAATGATACGACGGATAAAGATAAATTATTGATTTTAGCTGAACAAGCGGTTCTTGTTTCAAAAACAAAAGGATATAAAAACGGTATTTCAACAATTGTTTCAACTCAAGATTATGATTTTTGGGATAATGAGGCTTTAAATTCTTTTGCAACCGTAATGGCTAAAAAATATTCACAATTGGGTATAAATTTTGAAGATGCATTGGTTGAACACTTCCAAAGTGAAAATATTATGTCTAACAATCATTTGCTTGAAGTTGTTACTTCTCTTGCAAGTGCAATTGATGCGAAAGATGAATATACAAAAGACCATTCTTCTTCGGTTTCAAGATATTCCGTTGCTTTAGCAAAAGCGGTAAATGTTCCTGATTCTGAAATTGAAAGAATTAAACTGGGGGCTCTTCTTCATGATGTCGGTAAAATCGGTATTCCCGAAAATGTACTAACAAAACCCGATAAACTTACGGATGACGAGTTTAAAATAATTCAAGGACACCCGACAATCGGTGTTGAAAAAATATTAATTCCGAATCCGTTATTACACGATTTAATTCCAATCGTAAAATATCACCATGAAAGATGGGATGGAAAAGGTTATCCTAACGGATTAAAAGGAGAAGAAATTCCTTATGCTGCGAGAATTGTTGCAATTGCGGACACTTTCCATGCTTTAATCAGCGACAGACCGTATAGAAAAGGTATGAGCGTAGAAAAAGCATGCGCAATCCTTGAAGAAGGTGCAGGCATACAATGGGATAAAGAATTGGTAAGACAATTTATTGTGATTGCTCCGTCATTAGCGACAATGATTTAGTTCGCCGATTTGTGATAATATGGTAATTCTGCGTTTGTATCCAGCCTTTTTGCGTTCTTTTTAAATATTTTTGTTTTATAAATACCTGTGTATGCAAGAAAGTATTTAAGACTTACCCCAAGAACTCCAAAACCGTATTTGCAGGAGCGCTTAAAGTTTATTGATGAAGCTTCGGGAAAATATTTTGTCGGGCAACTTATTTCGCCTATTTTAAATCCGTGATAACAAACCAATGCCAACATTTCATTATCAAAAACAAAGTCATCATCACAATCTTCTAACGGCAGAGTTTCTAAAACACTGCGTTTAAAACCTCTAAACCCCGTATGATATTCTGATAAATGTTGACCTAAAAAAATATTTTCAAAAAGAGTAAGAAATTTATTGCAAATAAATTTATATAAAGGCATACCGCCCTCTAATGCATTAGAAAGCATTCTTGAAGCAATAACTGCATCATATTCTTCAAATGCCAACATTGATGCAATTGCAGGAATTAATTTCGGGCTATATTGATAGTCCGGATGTAACATTATTACAATATCGGCATTTGATTTTAATGCTGCGGTATAACATGATTTTTGATTTCCGCCGTATCCTCTGTTCTTTTTGTGTACGATTGTCGTAATATTCAAATTTTTCGCTATATCTTTTGTGTTGTCGAAAGAATCATCATCTGTCAGAATAATTTCATCAACTATATCTTTATAAATTTCCTGATAAGTGGTTTCTAATGTCTTTTCCGCATTATAAGCAGGCATGACAACAACTATTTTTTTTCCGTTAAGCATAAAATATCCTAAAATTCTCGTAACTTTTTCATTCTAATATCAAAAAAATAAAGTGCAAACAATTAACAAAAATATACCTAAAAAAATTGTAATTTTGCTATGTTTGGGGTATTCTTTGTCTATAAAAGGTTAGTCATTATTAGGAAGTATAGAGGAGGTCTAATAAAATGGCAAAAACAATAACAGTTGATGGTAACTACGCAGCAGCGCATATTGCGTATGCGTTAAGCGAAGTATCAGCAATTTACCCTATTACTCCTTCTTCAACCATGGGCGAATGGGTTGATGAATGGGCTTCTCAACATAAGAAGAATATATGGGGCAAAGAAGTATTGGTTGCAGAAATGCAATCTGAAGCAGGTGCGGCAGGTGCAGTACATGGCTCATTGGCTGCAGGTTCTTTAACTTCAACTTATACCGCATCACAAGGTTTATTATTAATGATTCCCGTAATGCATAAAGTTGCCGGTGAAATGATTCCGCATGTAATTCACGTATCAGCACGTGCTTTGGCTGCTCAATCTTTGGCAATTTTCGGTGATCATACCGATGTCATGGGATGTAGAAATACAGGTTATGCAATGTTAGCGGCTAACTCCGTTCAAGAAGAAATGGATATGGCTTTAGTTGCGCACTTGGCAACTTACAAAGCAAAAGTTCCGTTCTTACAATTCTTTGACGGATTTAGAACATCTCATGAAATTCATAAAATTGAAGAAATTTCTTATGAAGATATTGCAAAATTGGTAGAACCAAAATATATTGAAGAATTCAGAGCAAGAGCATTAAGACCTGAAGCTCCTATTTGTAAAGTCGGCGCGCAAAATACCGATGTTTATATACAAGGTCGTGAAACTGTTAATAA
>CAZGRH010000081.1:0-7078 GCA_964527005.1 uncultured Muribaculaceae bacterium
TTAAACGGACAGTCTTTATTAGCAGGTGCAATGTCAGGATTAACAAGTACGTATTCAACTTTAATGAGTAGTACGAGTTCTTCAGGAAAAGGCTTGACATTAGAAGATTTATCGAATGTTTCTTCAAACACTATAATGAATCTTGGTTCTAATTATTCATTTTTACAATATTTAACTTCTAATTTTTCGTCTATAGATCATGATGGAGATGGCGAGATTACGGGTGCCGATTTAAATAATATGATGTCTACAATGCAATCGAAAGGTTTGACTTATAATGAAATTCAATCATTATGTTCAAGCGGAAACGGTGATACTTCGTTATTGTCGACGGTTCTTGCATATTTTAATAAAATTGATGCAAACGGTGACGGAAGAGTAACGAGTGACGAAATTACAAAGTTTAGTATGGATTGTCAAGCTTATGAAGTGGAACAAAAATATAAGTCGTATAAAGCTGCAAATACAAGTCTTTTCTATAATGACGGGGTTGAAAATGATACTTCAAGTGTACTTGATTCAATGCAACCTGATTTAAATTCATCTAAATAAAAAATAAAAAATACATAAATATTATAAAGGCTTATATTATTAAGCCTTTATTTTTGTTAAAATTTTGGAAAAGAATTCATTTGAGTTTATGATAAGTAATATGGTAAAAAAGATAATAGCATTTATTTCTATATTTATTATATCGTTGATTTTTCAAAGTTTGGGGATAATCAATAATATTGTCTATGCAGATAATGAATTAAAAATAAATTCTGTTAATTTTGATAATTCGGATTCTATTATATTTTTGGGAACATCAGGAAACAACAATGAACTTAAAATTACGAAAAAAATGTTATCCGAACCTGACAGGATATTTTTTGATATTGAAAACGCAATTATAACTTTTCCGAATTCAAATTATGAATTTCAAAACAGTAAGTTAAAACAAATTAAAATTGCTCAAAATTCCACAGAACCGGATATTGTAAGGATTGTAATTTTTAGTTCCGAAAATTATAATCCGGCGCAAATTAAAGTTTTAAAAATAAATAATAATATAATAATAAAATTAAATAATGATATTCCTCAACAAAAATATTTAACACAAATTTATAAAGAATCGAGAGGAAGTTCTTCTGAATTTTATGACAAAACGATTGTTATACAAGAAAAAAATCAAAAAGATGAAGATAAAACTACAGAATCGGATGAAATTTTTAATAAAGTTCAAGCCGCATTTAACGAGAGAAATGATGAGCTTGTTCGACCGAATATTGAACAAAAACAAGCAAAACTTAAATCGAGATTCTTTCTTGATAAAGTCGGAACAAAAGACGGAAATATTTTAATTTCCGGTATTGGTGTAATTAATATTGAAAAACCGTTTATTTTAACAAACCCATCCCGAATTGTTTTTGATATGCCTAATACTATTGTGTTACAGGAATTACGAGATAAAGAATTTAAATTATCGGAATTTGAAAAAATAAGAGTAGGACAATTTGAGCCGTCAAAAGCACGAATAGTTATATATACCGAAAATCCGACAAATTATAATGCAATTTATTCTGATAATTTACAATCAATTTTAATCGCAAATAAAATGAAAATATCAAATTTACAATTATCAAATACACCTGCTAAATTAACATATTTTAAAGAGCAGAATATTAATGCAATTACGGATGTTATTAATATTATGTTTTCTAATCCTATAATATATTCTTTAGAACATAATGATAATTATTTAAATATAACTCTTTATAATTTAACCGGTTTTGATTTAGAAGCATTTAATTCTGTTGCGAATGTAAATAAAACGGGATTTAAAGCACAAAAAGTTGCAAATACAACTTATGTATTATCGTTCCCTGTTAAAGGAACAACTTTTGCTGATTGCTATGAAACGTTAAATGCAGCTCAATTAAGATTTGTTTTTACAAAAAGCGGAGAACAAGTAAAAAAATCTACGGCAATAATACAAACAACCGTAAAACCCGCAAAGAAAACAAAAGAAAAAATTTCAATATCGAAAATTAAAAAGAAAGTTATTATAATAGACCCCGGTCATGGCGGAGCTGATACCGGTGCAATGAGAGGTAAAATTTTGGAAAAAGATTTAACACTTCAAATTGCAAAGCGTGTTAAAAATATTCTTGAAGCGAAAGGATTAACGAAAGTTATTCTTACAAGAGAACAAGATTCGACATTATCATTAAGTGACAGGGTTGAACTGGCAAATTCTAAAAAGGCGGATATTTATGTCAGTATTCATATTAATGCAAGTGTAAAAACTGAAATAAACGGAATTGAAACGCATTATTATTCTGAAAGCGGATATGATGTAGCCAAAATTATTCATAAAGAACTGTTGAAAAATATTCAAGCAGAAAATCGTGGCTTGTTTAAATCTAAATTTTATGTTATAAACCACACAGAGGCGCCCGCTGTACTTTTGGAATTAGGATTTATTTCCAACGAAAAAGAACGAACCGAATTAACCTCAGATGAAAGGCAACAAAATTCAGCTCAAGCCATTGCGGACGGTATTATTAATTATTTGATGGAGCATTAAAAATGAGTAATAATTTTCCGATTGGTGTATTTGACTCGGGAGTGGGCGGGTTGAGAGTTTTTTCTCAATTAATTAAACTTTTGCCAAATGAAAATTATATATATTTCGGTGATACTTTAAATTTGCCATACGGAGATAAATCACAAAAAGAACTTGTTCAAATTACAAGAAACATTTTTGAATTTTTTAAATTAAAAAACGTTAAAGCGGTTGTTATGGCTTGTAATACAACTTCCGCAATGACGTATGATATTTTAAAAAACGAATTTGATTTTAAAATATATCCGATTGTGCAAAATGTCGCAAAACAAATTGCCGAACAAAATTATGATAAAATCGGTGTTTTTGCAACACAAGGTACAATTAACTCTCATGCATATAAAAATGAAATTCAAAAGTATAATATAAATACGAAAGTATTTGAAATTGCTTGTCCCAAATGGGTTAATTTTGTAGAAAACAAACTTCAATATGAAGAAGAAAGTATTCAAAATATAAAAGACAATTTAGATAAAATGTTGAAAAATTCTCCTGATAAAATAATTTTAGGTTGCACTCATTATCCGTATTTATTGAATGTATTAAGTAAATTTGCTCCTGAAAATTTATTTATAAATCCCGCAAAATATTTTTCCGAATTTATATATAAAGATTTAAAAAATAATAATCTTTTAAATACTTCAAAGTCGCAAGAACCAATTTTCTGCGTAAGTTCAAATCCGAAACAATTTATTTCTTCCGCCGAATTATTTTATAAGGTTAAATCCGCACAAGAAATTTTACTTTCTTTCGTGTAAAATAATTGTATGAATAACGAAAAATCAATTTTAATTCCGGAAGAATTAGCAATAAAAGAACCTGATTTTGAATTGTTAAACATTATAAATAATAAAGTTTTTGATGACAAAGTTTTGTTTGAAACAAATTCAAATTTTCATAATATCAAGGTTATAAAAAACGAAATCGGTAAATTTTTACATTATTCCGATACATATCAAGCAGGATTTATTGATACTGATTTTTATAAAGGAAATCTTCCTTATATAAATTATTTCTTAATACCTTATTTGTTAAATCCCAAAGTAAAAAATATTCTTTTAATCGGTTTAGGGTCAGGCAAAATCGTAAATGATTTTGAAAAAATTTTTGATAATTTAAAGAATATTGATGTCGTTGACATAGAAGAAAATATTCTTGATATAGCAATAAATTATTTTGATTTTTTCCCATCCGAAAAGTTTAATTTTATTCTTCAGGATGGGTTAACATATTTGAGAAATAACAAAAAGAAATATGATTTAATCGTTGTTGATGTAGCAAATAATGATGGGATTGATTTAAGATTTTTATCACAAGAATATTTTGAGTCCGTAAAAAATTCTCTGAATAAAAACGGAATTTTTGTTTCAAATATGTGTGCAAGTCCTGATTTCGAAAATTCCCAAAATATATTTTTTAATGAATATTTTCCGATATATACTAAAAATTTTAAGTATAATCGGGTTTTTAAATGTGATTATTCCGATAAAGTGTATTATAAATCCTTTTTTAATATTGATGAAAGAGTAATAGATATAACAAATATAATAATAATTTCTTCAAATAAAGAATATGAATTAAATACAAACGATAAAAAATTAGGAAGTGTGAATGTTGAAATATCACATTATTTACAAGATTTATACAAAATTTTTAAATCTTAAATAATTTTTGCAACATCAATTTCCATAAACATATTTTTTAAATCTTCTAATGTTAAAATCAAATCGTGGGAAGAATTCCACGGGTTAGATGCTTTATATAATATTTCTCCATTATCGTTTTCAAACGGAATAATTCTGTAAGCGTGACATCCGAATAATTTTTTTTCTTTATCCAAAATTGTTTCACAACGAAAAGGTATGCGCTTGCCGTCTTTTTTTGTACCACCTACAATTAAATAATCGGAATATTTTTCAGGATCGGTTAAAATTTCTTGAAGTTCCGCATTTTCTTCAAAACAATAAACATTTGTTTTTTCTAAACCGAAAGCATTAAATACATCTTCTATAAAACCTTTATCATTTCTGTAAAAATCCGCAGTTGATTTATAAGAAGAATGCGAAAACGTATTTAGAGTATTTAACGATTTTACGCTAACTCCCGTATCTTCATCAAAAAGAGGTGTGATATAATTATCCGTTTCAACTATAATATCACGAGTTTTTGCTGCTTTATCGTTTTCTAAACGATTAAGTAATGTTTGCAATTTACTTATTTTGTCTCTTGTTTCTTTTATATCGGCAACATTTTTTATCGGATTTAAAAGTTTTTCTTGTTCATTAATTAAAGATTTTTGCTTTTCAATTGCTTTGTCCATAATTAAATCGTCAAGATAGCGTCCGTAAGCGTGTTCCAAAAGTTGTATTCCTTTTGAACCCGTAATCAAACCGCTACTGATTTTGGGTGGAACTGCATTTTTATATACATATTCATAATTTCCTTTCGGGAATTTTATTTTTATATCTTCGCCGTCTTGTTCCAAACAATCATAAATAATATAAGAAGTTGACGGATTATCTAATATTGCATTTATTGTTGCAATTAAATAACAATCGGATGAATTTTTTTGGAAAGAAGCAAATTTTTGCATTTGAGGGAAAAGTTCCACAAACATATTTTCATCCATTTTTATTTTGTTGTATTTCTTTTCATCAACTTTAATAAATAAACCGTTTTCTTCTGATGTTTTAAAAATATCACCTACGGCACAATTATTCATTGCGTTTTTAATATTATCAAATTGTGAAATGTATTCTTTGTTAACATTATTTTTAATGTTTTGTCCAAGTTCCCCTGTTTGAGAAATGTATTTTAAACATCTCGGATTTAATAATTTTTCATTTATTAAATTTAATAATTGTTTTAGATTTTCGTTATTAAAATCTTGAGATTTTAACATCTTTTTTAAAGCTAAAAAATCAAACGGAGAAATTTTGCCCTGCAACCGAAATTTGTTTATTAATTTTTTCGATGAAGCATCAAATTCATCTGTTTTTAAATCTTTGTTCCCAAAAGAAGCGTAATTAACAAATGAATTATTTGAACACTTATTTTTATTTAAATGTAAATTGTTTGAGTTGATTTGCATAAAATTTCCCAAAGTCTGTATATTTATATAAGTTATTTTTGTAATAAAAATTGCTAATTTTAATTTAAATTGTTAAAAAAAGATTAAAAAAAACAATATTAAGTCAAAAGAGAGTTATAACAAAAATGTTGAGAGAATTAAAGATTTTGAAAGGAGCAAATTATGAAATTTTTAATTAGAAAAACACCGGACAATTTCATCAGAACAGTGAATGACGAAATCAGCTCTTTACTAAACAGACACTTTGATAATTATTTTCCGCAAAGCGGATATTGGGAAGATGTTAATAAATTATCAATGCCTATAGAAGTAACGGACAAGGGCAGTGAATATGATATTAGAGCAGAATTACCCGGAATAAAAAAAGAAGATTTAGATATTGATATTGAAAATGATTTTTTAAAAATTAATGCTAAAAAAATTGATGAAACAAAAGAAGAAGAAAAGAATTATAAACATTCGGAATTTAGTTACGGCGAATTTTCAAGAACAATTCAACTTCCCGAAGAAATTGATATAGAAAGAACTGAAGCTAAATTAGAACACGGCGTTTTAATGATAAATGCACCCAAAATCCATAAAGAAAACGGAAAAAGCAGAAAATTATTAATTAAATAATTTTCTGAATTAAAATTTTCTTGACGGTATAAAAGTTATAGACAAAGAATAATAATTTTACAAAAAAGTCTAATATCCGAGATATAACAATATTATTTCTGAAATTAGGCTTTTTTAGTAAGATTTATTGTAAATAATTTATTAAAACAACTTACACATGTTGTATCAATATTCAAAAGCTAAATAATCAAAAACCGCTTTATTTGTTTGCCATAATTCTTCATTGCTTTTTGTTTCAGGTAATTCCAAAGTAATTGTCGGAATACCTCGTTCGACTCCGCAATAGTTGCCAAAACTTCCGGGGGTAGGGTAACCTATATCTCTTTGAACTTCGTATCCTGTTAATTCTGATATTTTTTTTGCCAATTCTTCTGCCTGTCCGTCATAATTAACAATTTCAAATGGCGCATGTACGGATAAAATTGCATCAAATTTGTAATTTTTAATTACATCTATCATAAATTTAGTTTCTATTTCGCTAGCGGGAGTATTTCCTCCGAAATATTCTTTCCTCGTGGTAATTTTCCAATTTTTTGTTGGAAAGTTTCGGTTTAAATCAACACCGTTAGCATTTTGACGTTGATTTTTGTTTCTTCCGTCGGGATTTAAACAAGGTATTATAACAAGCTTGTTTTTTATAAAAGATAAATCTTGTTGAATAAATTTATTAATCAAATATTCGCCTTGCGGTTCTTCTCCGTGAAAAACTCCTACTATCAATATTGTTTTATCATAGTTTAAATTTTGGGTTTCTAATAAAG
>CAZGRH010000082.1:0-6999 GCA_964527005.1 uncultured Muribaculaceae bacterium
GTGGTTGAAGTTCGAAATAGAGGATACGGTGACCAAGAATATTTTATGGCATCTTCATCCTGATATGGGTCAATATCGTGGTAAAGTTTTGATTCAAACGGAATTGCGTTTTTGTATAATGTCGTATAATCTAATTCTTTGGCAAAACAATTACACTGAACAACGGTTATTATTAACAAAGATAAAATAAATTTCTTCATAGTTTAATAATAATACTTTTTTAATAATAATCAAGTCAGTGTTTTTATGATAATATGTGTATTATAGGAAAAGGAGTCAAAGTGAATACAGCAAATCAAAATATAAAACCAATAACTGCAAAAATTAACGAACACGGAAATATAGAAATCGGAGGGTGTGATTTAACCGAACTCGCAAATAAATATAGCACTCCTCTGTATATTTATGATGAACAAACAATACGTTCAATGACAAAATCATACAAAGATGCATTTAAAAATTATCCGAAAATAAATATGATGTTTGCCGCAAAGGCTTTTATGACAAAAGCAATTTGTAAAATTATGGAGCAAGAGGGGTTTGGACTTGATTTGTGTTCAGGCGGTGAAATTTATACCGCTAAATCAGCAAATTTTGATATGTCAAAAACTTTATTTAACGGAAATAATAAATCTTATGAAGAGATTGTTTTTGCAATTCAATCAGGTGTCGGTACAATATCCGTTGATAATTTTTATGAGCTTGAATTAATTAATAATATTGCAAAAGAACTTAAAACGAATGTCAGAATTCTTTTAAGAATTACTCCGGGGATTGAATGCCATACTCACGAATATATAAAAACAGGCAATTTGGATTCAAAATTTGGTTTTGATTTAATGCAATCGGATGAAGCAATAAATCTTATAATAAACGAATATAAAAATTTAAATTTGGTAGGTTTACATGCTCATATCGGTTCTCAAATTTTTGAAAAAAAAGTTTATTATGATGAAATTGAAATAATTTTTAAAGAAATAAAAAGGATTAAAGATACTTTCAATATAACGCTTTCGGAAATAAATTTAGGCGGTGGTCTTGGAATAAAATATACTGAAGCCGATACTCCGATTTCTGTATATAAGATTGCTGAAACTATTTGTAATTCGATAGAAGAAAATTCAAAAAAATATCAAATTCAAGAACCTAAAATTTTTATAGAGCCGGGAAGAAGTATTGTCGGAACAGCAGGTGTAACCATATATACGGCAGGCAGTTCAAAACAAGTTCCGAACGGAACAAGGTATCAATCCGTTGACGGAGGTATGTCAGATAATATAAGACCGAGTTTGTATCAAGCGCAATATACTGTAGAAGTTGCAAACAAGCCAAATGAAGAAGAAAAAGAAATTGTAACAATTTCGGGAAGATTTTGTGAATCCGGTGATATACTCGCTAAAAATGTTAATTTGCCTATAATAGAAGAGGGAGATGTCATTTGTTTTTATGACACGGGTGCTTACGGATATTCCATGTCTTCTAACTATAACAGAGTTTTAAAACCTGCAGTTGTACTTGTAAATAATGGAAAATCTGATATTATTATAGATAGACAAACTTTTGAACAATTGTGTGAATCTGATGTTATTCCGGAAAGATTAAATTAGGTAGTAAATGCTCGATAAAATCCTCAATATTTATAGTGATTTTTTCTTAAATAAAGAATTGATAAATGCGGATGTGTCTTTAACATCAAAAGACATTATACAAGTGCTTATCATAATATTTATCTTGGTGTTTTTGTATATGAGATTTATAAAAAACACTCAAGCCGAAAAACTGGTAAGAGGAATTTTGGTTTTTATTGTTGCTTCGTGGATTTTTAGTTCAGCTTTGATTGCAATGCATTTTGAAATACTCGGACAAATAGCTCAGTATATTTTATCGGGTATTTTATTATCTTTAGTCATTGTTTTTCAACCCGAATTAAGAAAATTGTTGGTTCATTTGGGGCAAACAAAATTTGTTGCAAAAAATTTATTTCAATTTAAAAATCAACATCGGGAACAAAAAACCAATGTAATAAAAGAAATCACGGAAGCAGTAAAATATTGCAGCAGGGTAAAAAGAGGTGCTTTAATCGTAATTCAAAAAACTAACGATAAATCTTTTTACAATGACGTGGGTACAATTATAAATGCTGATATTTCGGCGGAACTTATATTAACGATATTTTTCCCGAAAACACCTTTACATGACGGTGCGATGGTAATCCATGAAGATAAAATTTTAGCTGCGGGTGTTCTTCTTCCGCTAACGGAAGATCCGAAATTAAGTTGGATATACGGTACAAGACACAGAGCTGCAATCGGTGCAAGCGAAATATCCGATTCTACCTGTATTGTTGTTTCAGAAGAAACAGGTGATATTTCAATCGCTATAGATGGTTTGTTACGAAAGTATGAAGATATTGCAACATTTAAAGATGATTTGGAAAAAATTTTATCAAACGATAATGAAAAAAATCTGGAAAATGCATTTATTGCAAATTTATTAAAATTAAGAAAGAAATAGAAAATGACACCTATAGAAAAAATTGAAAAAGAAAAACTTTTCGCAATATTGAGGACAAATGAATATTGCTCTGCAATAGACAAAATAAAAGCTACCATTGACGGCGGAATAAATATAGTTGAAATAATTGTTAATACTTCAGAAATGATTGATGTAGTAGAAAAAACCGCTAATTTAAATTCAAAACCTTTAATTATGGCAGGCGGAATTATTACGGAAAGACAAGCACAAATAGCAATAAATTCTGGTGCTGATGTTATTGTGTCACCCGTTTTTCAAATGAATTTGGTAAGATTGTGTAAAAGTAGAAGAACACCGTTAATTATGACTGCTACAACTTCAAATGAAGCATATTCCGCATGGAAAGCCAGAACACAATTGATAAAAATTATGCCTGTTAATCCGATGGGTGGTGCGCAGTATATAGAAGATGTTTTAAGACCGATGGATTTCATAAATGTTATAGCGGCAGGGTCTATTGCAATTGATGATATTCCGTCTTACTTAAAAGTAGGAGTAAAAGCTGTAGGTATAGGCAGAGCGTTGTATTCTGATGATAATTTAAATCAAATTACAATCAATGCAAAAACTGCTTGTAAAAAACTTTTAGAGTGTTAATTCAGTTAATTTATAGGGGATATGATGACAAAATTATTGTTTGAAAAATCTGTTTCAGGTACGCAAGGGGTTAAATTAACAGATGAAAATGTTGATTTATCTTTCATTAAACCTGAATATTTGAGTAAAAGTCAAAAATCGATACTTCCAGAAATGACGGAATTGGAAGTTATGCGTCATTTTAAAGAACTTTCCGATAAGAATTTTTGTATTGAAAAAGGGTTTTATCCTCTAGGTTCTTGTACAATGAAATATAATCCTAAAGTCAATGAATTATTGGCATCACTTGACGGATTTTCGGAATTACATCCTCATCAGGATGACGAAGATTCACAAGGCTCGTTAAAACTGATGTATAATTTAACCCAAGCTTTAAAAACTATTACGGGAATGGATGCAATGACTCTTCAGCCTGCGGCAGGTGCGCATGGTGAATTAACCGGCATGATGATTGTAAAAAAATATTTTGATACAATCGGTCAAGTTAGAAAAAATGTAATAATTCCCGATTCGGCGCACGGAACAAATCCTGCAAGTGCCGCAATGTGCGGGTTTAATATAATTGAAATAAAATCAAACGAAAAAGGTTTGGTTGATATTGAAGAACTAAAAAATGTTGCAGATGAAAATACCGCAGCTATTATGCTTACAAATCCCAATACTTTAGGTTTGTTTGAAGAAAATATTTTAAAAATTTCAAAAATAATACATGATCTTGGCGGTTTATTATATTATGACGGCGCAAATATGAATGCTATTATGGGACATACAAATCCAAAACTTATGGGTTTTGATATTGTTCATTTAAATTTACATAAAACATTTTCAACTCCGCATGGCGGCGGTGGTCCGGGGGCTGGTCCTGTTGGTGTTGTTGATAAATTAAAAGAATTTTTGCCGACTCCTACAATTAGTTTTAATGGTGATACGTATTACAGAGATTATAATTTAAAACATTCTATCGGAAAAGTTAAAGCGTTTTACGGTAATTTTTCGGTGTTAATAAAAGCTTATGCTTATATTTTAATGATGGGAAAATCTCTTAAAGATGCAAGTTCAAATGCTGTATTAAACGCAAATTACATGATGAATAAATTAAAGAAATATTATTCTTTGCCTTATGACTCAACATGTATGCATGAGTTTGTTTTGTCGGGTGATTGGCAAAAAGAACAAGGGGTAAATACTTTGGGAATCGCAAAAAGATTAATGGATTCAAATTTTCATCCGCCGACAGTTTATTTTCCTTTAATTGTACATGAAGCAATTATGATTGAACCGACCGAGTCTGAAACAAAAGAACGACTTGATGAGTTTATAAATGTAATGATAGAAATTGCGAATGAAATTAAAGAAAATCCGCAACAAGTTTTACAACATCCGCTTTTGACACCGGTAAAAAAAGTTGATGAAACTTTAGCTGCAAGAAAACCTGATTTAGCATATAAAAGTGAAAAAGAGAATTAATAATGATTTTACGAATTTTATTAATGTTTTTAGCCTTTATATTGGCAATAAATATCGTAATTATTTCTTTTTGTTATATTAAAGGCGAAAATTTATATAAAAAATACGGAAAACAAATGTTAATTGCATTTGGCGGGTTTATTTTTTTGATAGTTGCGATTTACTTCGCAATTGCATTGATTGCACTTGGATAAAAGGAGATTTTTATGATTAATAAATTAAAACTTTCGGGATTAACTCTTATTACCGTTTTTATGGTCATTTGTTTTATTATAATTTGCAATCCGTTCGTAATGGTCGGTCCCGGAGAAAGAGGAATTGTTATTAATTTGGGGAAAGTGGAAGAAGAAGCGAAAGGAGAAGGGTTGCATTTTATTTTTCCGCTTGTACAAACTTTTAAAACAATGAATGTAAAAACACAACGTAAAACAATTGAAACATCCGTGTATACGAAAGATATTCAACAGGCAAAAATTACTTATGTTATAAATTTTAATGTTCAACCCGATAAAGTAAATAAGTTATTTCAAGAAGTCGGAATGGATTATGCGTCTGTCATTTTATTTCCTGTTGTAGAAGGTACCATAAAAGATATTATCGGAAAATGGAATGCTCAAGATTTAATTGCCAACAGAGAAATTGCAACTAATGATATTTTAACAAAGTTAAAAGAACAATTATCTGATAATTATTTAAATATTACTGACTTTCAAATGACTGAAATTAATTATTCGGAAGTTTTTGAAAGAGCAATTGAAAGTAAAGTTACAGCAGAGCAAGAAGCTTTAAAAGCCAAAAATAAAACCGTTCAAGTTGAAGAAGAAGCTAAACAAAAAGTTATTGCGGCACAAGCAGAAGCAAAATCAATGGCAATAAGAGCTCAAGCTTTAACTCAAAATAAATCATTGGTTGAATATGAAGCGGTTCAACGTTGGGATGGCAAAATGCCGCAGTATATGATGTCAAATACTGTTCCTTTCTTGAATATCGGACAAAAATAAAGTAAAAAAGCTTGCAGACGCAAGCTTTTTATTTTTGTTAACAAGTTGCCTTTTTTCTTTAAATCGTTTTCAATATTATTATGAATGATGATAAAATAATTGATTTTTCAAAAAAATCCATAATTTCAAATGATAATTTACAAAAAAGTTTTTTTAGTCAATTTCAATCCGTAAAAATTTCAAGGGATGAAAACGGTATTTCATTAAAAGAAGATTATTTGCGTGATTATGCTGAAAAATGTTTTTATATTGTTTCAGTTATGAAAAATAACGGTACTGCTACTTCTTTGTATAAATACAAAGTTCCTTACAAATTTTTTGTAAAATTTATAAAAGAAATTGATAAAACATCTTTTGGCGAAATTATAGATATTGAAAAATATATTCCGAAAGAGCCTGCTTAAATGAATAATATGATTTCAACCGAACTTCAATGTAATTTACATAAGGTTAGAAAACCTTATCGGTATATTGGTGCTGAATATTCAGCTTATAATAAAGATTTTGATAATGCAGAAGTTAAGATGGCATTTGCATTTCCTGATAAATACGAAATAGCAATAAGTAATTTGGGACAAAAAATTTTATATGATATTGTAAATTCTGATGACCGTTTTATTGCTGACAGAATATATGCGCCGGATTTTGATTTTAGAGATATTTTAATCAAAAATAATCAATTATTATATGGACTTGAAACAAAAAAAGAAGCTAATTTGTTTGATATTATCGGCTTTTCACTTCAGTATGAACTTGCTTATCCTACTGTTTTAGAAATGTTAAAACTTTCTTCGATACCTGTTTTAAGTAAAGACAGGGAAGAAAATTCTCCGATTGTTCTTGCCGGCGGACCTTGTTGTTTTAATCCTGCTCCTATAGAAAAATTTATGGATTTATTTTTAATCGGTGACGGAGAAGAGTTAATAATTGATGTTCTTGGCGAATATTTAGAATGTAAAAAATTAGGATTATCAAGAACTGAAACTATTTTAAAACTTTCGGAAATTGATGGTGTATATTGCCCGATTAATAAGAAAAAAACAAAAAAAAGAGTTTTTGATATATCAAAATTAAGTAAAATAGTAAAAGCGCCCATACCATATTCATCAGGTGTTCATGACAGAACAATTATAGAAATAAGAAGAGGTTGCGGCAGAATGTGTCGTTTTTGCCAAGCGGGTCACGTTACTTTACCGATAAGAGAAAGAAAAGCCGAAGACGTTATATCAATGGTAAAAAACTCAACGGCACAATCCGGTTATGATGAATATTCTTTACTTTCATTGTCTTCAAATGATTACACAAATATTGAAAGCGTAATTGAGTGTTTATCTGACGAACTGAATGAAAAAAGAATTTCGGTATCATTGCCCAGTCAAAGAATAGACAGATATAGTCA
>CAZGRH010000083.1:0-6831 GCA_964527005.1 uncultured Muribaculaceae bacterium
TATCTATATCTCTCATTGATGAAAGTATTGAAACCAAAGACTGTTCTATTTCGTTAAATTGTAAACCATTATCTGTATTTTGTGCCATATTTCTCTCTTTTTTCTTGTTTACTTTACCATTATAACATCTTTTAAATCAATATAAAGATTTTGTATTAATCCAAATCAATTTTTTCATCCGAAAAAATCAAAGAATGCATTATTTTGCATAACTCTTCAAATCTTTTTTTATTATGAATATAATTAAAACCCAATACTACCTCCAAAGAAGTTGCAGAAGAATGTAAGGCTTTATTTATTCTTCTTGCACTGTTAGTCGGTATATTTCTTGCTCTTCTTGCCAAATCTTGTTCTTTTTCGGTAAAAAACGGCACCAATTTTTCAAGAAGCTCAGTTTGAAATTTTGCATTAACATATTTAACGGTTAAATTATGCAATCTGTTTAAATTAGAAGTCAATTTAACAGTACGTTCTCTGATAAAAACTTCATAAACCGCATCACCTATATGCGCATAATTTTTTATATTTAATTCTTGCAAATAATCATCCTTTTGTATTCTTATATAAAATATTATAGTAAAATATTTTATATGAAAATACTTTTTGTTACGGATTTATTTCCGATTGGAAATGAAAATATTACTAAAGCTCTTTTTGATTTTGTTAACGAATGGAAAAATCAAGGACACGAAATTGATGTAATTCGTGCTAATTTTATTCTGAATTCATTAATCAGAAAAAGAAAAATAATTAAAGAAAAATTATACAAACAAAACGGAATAAATATTTATAATTTAAATTTTAACACTCCATTCTTATTTGATGTATATAAAAAATTACCTAAAAATTTTTCTTTAAAAAACTACGATGTAATAATATCGCACATGCCTTGCGGAGCTTTAATGGCACAAGCACTTTTAAAAAAAGATAAAATAAAATATATTTGCGCTTGCCATTGTTCGGATATTCAAGTTTTAACAGATATAAAATATTCATTTTATTTTAAAAATCAATTAAAAAAATCTTATATGCGGGCAGATAAAATTGCAGCAAGAAGTCCTGTTTTAAAAAATAAAATAGAACAAATTATTCCAGAAGTTAAAAACAAAACTTTTGTTGCATATTCCGGTATAAATCAAGAAATTATTACAAAGTCTTTAAACAAAAAATTAACCGCAACAACAATTGCGTCTTTAATAAAAAGAAAAAATATAAATATAATAATAAAAGCTTTAAAAAATTTACCGGAAATTCAATTAAATATAATCGGAAGCGGAAAAGAAGAAAAAAAATTAAAATTTTTGGCAAAAGAACATCCTAACATTACTTTTTTAGGACAAATGCCTCATTCAAAAGTTATTGAAAAATTAACCGAATCCGATATATTTATACTTTTAAGCGATAATGAAACATTCGGATTATGTTATCTTGAAGCAATGGCGACACGGAATATAATTATTGCAAAGAAAAACGACGGAATAGACGGAATTTTACACAACGGTGAAAACAGTTTTTTAATTAATGCAAATTCGGATGAATTAGAAATCTGTTTAAAAAATCTCATATCCGGCGACAAAACAAAACTTATCGAAATTAAAAACAACTGTTATACTACCATAAAAAATTTAACATTATACAATGCCGCTCAACATTATTTATTTGAAATAAACAAATAAAATGCAAGCTTGTAAAAAAACAAAACTTGCATTTTTATAATTTCATTTAAATTATATCAACAAAAATAAATTGTTAATATTAACTATTTTACTGCTTTTGAAATTTCATCGGTTATATCAGTACCACCTGATAATACTGCACCTTTCGCCAAAACCAAATCATAACCGTTTGCTTTTGCTTTTGAATTAATTACTGAAGAAATATTTTTATCAATAGCAAGTAATTTATTTTCATAATTTTTTGCCACTGCTTCACGCTTCGCTTGAAAATCTTTAGTATATTTTTCTTCTAACGCTTTTTTCTTTTTATCATTTTTTTCTTTGTCAATGTTTGCTTTTGCATTTTCTACAAATTTCGCCAATTCTTGACCTTTTTTCTTTTGTTCTTCTTTTAAAGCTTTCACTTGCGCAGAATTCGCCACAACCGTTTGAACATCAACTACTGCAACTTTAAATGTAGCCGGCACATCAGAAATCGCATAATTAGAAAAAGACATACCAATTGCAAACGAAGTTAACGCTACCAACAAAAATTTAATTTTTTTATTCATACAATTCTCCTTACTAAATTACAACAATACTCAAATATTTTTGACTTTATTGTAACATTTGAAATTCAAATTTTCAAATCAGTCAAATAGCTATATTACTTTATCTATTAAACCGTATTCAACGGCTTCTTGCGCAGACATGTAATTATCACGTTCAGTATCAGCATAAATTTTTTCAATAGTCTGACCTGTATGTTCAGCTAAAAGAGTATTTAATTCTTTTTTCATTCTTAAAATTTCTTTTGCTTCTATTTCAATATCTGTAGCCTGACCTTGTGCGCCGCCTAAAGGCTGATGAATCATTATCCTTGCACTCGGAAGAGCCATTCTTTTACCTTTCGTCCCGCCTGATAATAAAAATGCCCCCATAGAAGCAGCTTCACCCAAGCATATAGTGCAAACATCGGCTCTAATATGTTTCATTGTGTCATATATTGCCATTCCCGCAGTTATTACCCCACCGGGGCTATTAATATACATCATAATATCTTTTTCCGGATTTTCAGCATCCAAAACCAACAACTGAGCCACAATGGAATTAGCCAACTCATCATCAATTTCTTCACCTAAAAATATTATTCTTTCCCTTAACAGTCTTGAAAATATATCAAAAGATTTTTCACCCCTTGAAGAAGATTCAATAACAGTAGGAACATATCCTAAAATTTTATTTCTATCCATAATAACCTCTTTTTTATAAATTATTATATCACACTAAATTTAACAATGATAACTGTTTCGTCTTTTCAAAATGCTTTTGAAAAAATTTCTTTCTGTGCCATCTGCAAAGCCCGTATTTATCAACTGCTTCTAAATGTGATTTAGTCATGTATCCTTTATTTTCGGACCACTTATACATTGGGAATTCTTTATCCAAATTTAACATAAATCTGTCACGAGAAACTTTAGCCAAAATTGCAGCTGCCGCAACCGAAGCAGATTTAAAATCTCCTTTTACAATAGCTTCTTGCATTTGCGAAAAATTAGGAATTTTTTTATTTCCATCTACCAACACTATAATTTTTTCGGAATTTAATTGCCGAATTACTTCACTGCAAGCTATTTTCATTATGTTTAAAGAAGTTGCCAAAATGTTCGTCTTTTCAATTTCTTCGACACTGCCTTGTTGAATGGAATATATAGAATTATTGACAATTATATCAAACAACTTTTCTCGCATTTTCTCAGAAAGTTGCTTTGAATCATTTAATTTTTCCAAAAGATTTATAATCTCATCATTTAAATTAACAAAACAAACCGCCGCAGCAAATACAGGTCCTGCCCCGGGACCTCTTCCAGCTTCATCCGTGCCGACCAAATAATCAAACCCATTTAGTTTTTCTTTGTCGAATAAAAATCTTTCATTCATTTTTAACTGTAATTATCCCGTTTAAACTATAAATCATCTGCAACATCTAAAGTTATTTTGCCTAATCTGCCCAATCTGAAATCATTTAAAATATTTTGTGCGCACCTTTTTGTATCGGCACGTCCGCCTTGAACAATCCAATTGCGCTTTAACGCAATATTAACAAGACTTACTTCTTCATTATCTTCTAATTTATAGTACTCTTTTACTAAATTCGGATAAACTTTTGAAATATCTCTGATAAAAATTTCGCCGACCGCTTCAACATCATAAGCATTTTCGCCGATTGAATCCACAAATGCCAATTTATATGCTTTGTCTTGATCCTGTTGCTTTAACGGAATAATTCCGGGAGTATCCAATAAATCAATTTTAGGATTAATTCTAACCCATTGTTGATCTCTTGTAACACCCGCTTTTGCACCTATTTTTGCCTTTGTCTTTTTTATAAGCTTATTGATTATACTTGATTTTCCGACATTCGGCATACCAACAACCATAACCCTTACGGGACGTGGCAATAAACCTTTTTTAACAAGCGCAATAATTTTAGGTTGCCCCAACTCCGTAAGCTTATTCAAAATTTTCGATAAATCCCTGTTATCATTAGCACTTGTCGTAATAACCGAACAATTTGTTTTTTCTTTAATTATTTTTTGCCATTTTGAAGTTTGCTCAACTTCCGCCAAATCTGATTTATTCATTAAAATCAAACGAGGTTTTTCTCGCAATAATTTTTCTATATCAGGATAAGCAGAACTGTATGGAATTCTGGAATCCAACACTTCTATTACTACATCTACAATATTTATTTGCTCTTTTAACTTTTTTTCAGCCTTTGCAATATGTCCCGGATACCAATGAATATGTTCCATTTTCGCCTCTATTTGTTATTTACATCTGTTTTATTAAACAAAAGCCATACTCAAAGTATAAACAGTGACTATGGCTATATTCTATATTCTGAAAAATGAAAATTTACTTTTTCTCAATTTTTTCTCTGATACGTGTAGCTTTACCTGAACGTTCTCTCAAATAATACAATTTAGCACGTTTTACATCACCACGTCTTACGATTGTAATTTTTTCAACTCTTGGAGAATAAACAGGGAATACACGTTCAACACCAACACCTTGGAAAATTTTTCTTACAGTGATAGTTTTGCCAACACCGCTACCACGTTTTTTCAAGATAGTTCCTTCAAATGCTTGTGTTCTTTCTTTATTTCCTTCAATAATTCTTACGGAAACTCTTACTGTATCTCCGGGGTTTAATTCCGGTAATTCTTTATTTAAATATTCTTTTCCTAAATTTTCAACTATAGGGTTCATGATTGCATTCCTTTACTAATATTCATTCTATTTCTACATTTTAAGCAAAACATGTTTTTTCTTCAAGTATTTTTTTGATTTTATTACAAATTTAACAAAAAAAACAAAAAAGAGTTAACAAAAATTTACAAACAATATTCAAAAGCTAAAGTTATTTTTAATAATTCCGATAATTAACACATAAGGAAAATGGAGAAAAGGAAATTATGGGAACTAATATAAGTTCTGTAAATTTTGCAAATAATTATAAAGCCAATATTGACGTTAAATCTTTGGCAAAAGTTTCCGAACAAATTTTAAATGGAAAGAATTTTGAAACATCTACAATAAATTTATCGCAAAATGATTTATCTAAATTCAACAGAATTTCATTAGGTATAGACTTATATAGTGAAAAAACAAACGGTGAATTAGCGCTTAAAATTTCTAAAGCAAATACTGATTTTGGTGTTCAATTCAACGAAAGATTAAACGCAAAAATTCAATATTTAAATTCGCAAGCTGCACAAAGTTTATTTACAAGCAAAGAAAACAACGGAAGAGTAATAATTTCCGTCGAAAACGTAAATAAACCATCAGAAAATGAAATTATAACAAATTCTACTCAAGTTAATGAAACATTTGAAATGAACAAAGATAAAAAAGGTTCTAACCCGTTTTCATTTTATGTTCCGACAGAAAAAGCAGAACACAATGACGATACTGAACCTTTATTTCAACCACTAAATTTTTACGCATAGATAAATAAAAACTACCGGTTGAACTGAACTGCCCCCCCCCTAAAGCCGGACAAATGGTGGATTCAAGAAGTAATCGAAACACTAAAATATTGAAGTTTTTATTTTGGTTCTATATTCCGAGTGATTTTTATTAATTTCAAAGTTTTCCTCCCACACATTTACAATTTCGGCGAAATGTGGTACTATGTAAGCAATGTATTAAATAGAGGATATCAAAAATGGACAATCAATTTACCCCCTCCCCTACAGTAGCAAGGCTTTTACGCTTAGCGAAGTTTTAATTACTCTCGTAATTATCGGTATTGTTTCTGCAATTACCGTGCCTGTATTAACAGCAAATTATCAAAATATAGCTCTTAAATCTTCACTAATAAAGAATTATTCCGTTTTGAAGCAGGCATTAGATTTATATCAAATCGACCATGGAGAAAGGCTTACTCCTGAGGTTGTTTACACCGAAGGGTTAAAAAACAACCTTGTTAAATATATGAATGTTATGTATGACTGTGGTCAGGGTTCTTTTGATGAAACTGCCTGTTTGCCGAATATGGGAAGTAATGATGAAAGAAATTCAAAAATTTATAAAAATTATAACGGAAGTAATGATATAGAATTATCAAATTTTGACGGCGGTCAATTTGTTTTAAGTGACGAAAGTTTAATTCTATGCGATACATACGGAAGTTCCGGAAGCATACCTTTTATCTCAGTTGATGTTAACGGTTTTGGCAAAAAACCAAACAGATTGGGTAAAGACTTATTTATGTTCCAATTGATGGAAAACGGTAAATTGTTACCTATGGGTGCAAATGGAACAATCTATTTGGAAGATTACGGATATTGTTCAAATACTTCAACGAATAAAAATAACGGGGCTGCCTGTACTAATAAAGTGTTATCCGAGTAAATATTGCACAATACTCCTTGTTATATTATTGGAAGTTTTTAATTCTACATTGCTTAAGCCTCTAGGAACTCACCTACATAGCGAGTGGTTTATTTTCATTTCATTATAATAAAAGAGAGTTGCCAAGGTAGCAACTCTCTTTGTATAAACAAAATATCGTATTAACGTTTTGAAAATTGAAATCTTTTTCTTGCTCTTTTACGACCGTATTTTTTACGTTCTTTAACACGAGCATCTCTTGTTAATAAGCCTTCAG
>CAZGRH010000084.1:0-6790 GCA_964527005.1 uncultured Muribaculaceae bacterium
TAAAAAAACAAGAAATTGTTGATTGGTCTAAAAAATGGAAAGAACATTGGAAACCGACCAAAATTTCAAACAAAATAGTAATTTGTCCGACTTGGGAAAAATATGAAAAAAAAGATGATGAAATTATTGTTTTTATTGACCCCGGAAATGCTTTCGGAACAGGAACACACGCTACAACTCAACTTTGTGTTAAATCGTGCGAAAAGTATATGCCGAATAATGCAGTTGTTGCAGATGTCGGTTGTGGTTCGGGTATTTTAGCAATTTGTGCAAAAAAACTCGGTGCTATGAACGCAGATGCGGTTGATACGGATGAAACAGTTATAGAAACAGCGCAAATTAATGCCCAAAAAAATAATATAGACAGTATTAATTTTATAAATGCTTCATCTGATATTTTAGAGAGTGAAAAATATGATTTCGTGTTTGCAAATATTTTGCACAATGTATTAGCCGAAATAATGCGGGATTTAAAACGCATAATGAAAATCAACTCGTACATTGTTTTAAGCGGAATTTTGAATGAAAAAAAACAAATTGTTTTAAATGCGATTAAAGAAAATGATTTGAAATTAATTGAAGAAATGCAACAAAATGAATGGGTAGCTTTTGTTGTAAAAAAGGAGAATTAAATGCATAAAACAGCGATTATAATTCCCGCAAGATACAATTCTAAAAGATTACGGGGAAAACCTCTTTTAGTTGCGGGAAACAAGCCGATAATTCAGTGGGTATGGGAAAAAGCAAAAGAAGTAAAATCTGCTGATGAAGTTATCATTGCGACAGATAATGAAGAAATTTTCAATGTTGCAAAATCATTTGGTGCGAATGTAGAAATGACATCAGAAAATCATAAATGCGGAAGTGACAGGATTGTTGAAGTTGCAAATCGACATCCCGAATTCTCTTATATTATTAATTTGCAAGGTGATGAACCGATGATTAACCCTGATTGTGTTGAAGAAGTTATAAAATTAATAAAAGAAGATAAAACCGCAGATATTTCAACTTTATTAACGGAAATTGACGAAAATAATGAAATTGAAGATGCAAATACGGTAAAATGTGTGAAAGATATAAACGGATTTGCACTTTATTTTTCACGTTCTAAAATTCCTTATGAAAGAAATGTCGGATTTTCGAAATTTTATAAACATATAGGTATTTACGGATATAAAAAAGACTCTTTGTTGAAAATGACGAAATTTAAACAAGCAGATATTGAAAAATCCGAAAGCTTAGAACAATTAAGAGCATTGTACAACGGAATGAGAATTAAAACATCAGTTGTTAAATATAATTCCATTGGAATAGATACTATCGATGATTTTAATAATTTTAAAAATTTGATAGAAAAACAATAAAAATAAAAAAGCAGACAATTGATTTTATTAATTGTCTGTTACTTTTAAAATATTTGATGTGATATAATAATAAAGTTCAATAAGAAAATAAGCAGGCGGGCAATAAAATGAAAAAAGAATTTATATTCGTAGGACCTCCGGGAAGCGGAAAAGGCACACAAACAAAAATGTTATCAAAAGATTATAACATTCCTCATGTTGACACCGGTTCACTTTTAAGAGAAGAAATTGCAAAAAATACGGAAGAGGGAAAACTTGCTAACAGTTTTATGTCACAAGGTCAACTTGTTCCGATTGATTTGGTCGCTAAAATTATAAAAAACAGGCTTTTAAACGACGATTGTAAAAACGGATTTATTCTTGACGGATACCCGAGAAGTATTGAGCAAGCTTTAGCACTTGATGAAATTTTAAAAGAAGTTAACGGAAATGAAGATGTAAAACCTATAGTTTTTTATTTCAAAGTAGATAAAAATCTTCTTGTTGAAAGACTTGTTAACAGACGTTCTTGTGCTGATTGCGGTGCTATTTATAATATTAAAACAATGAAATTGGATAATGAAACAATTTGTCCAAAATGTGGCGGAAAATTAATCAGACGTGAAGATGATACCGAAGAAGTTGCACAAAAAAGATTTTCAACTTACTTTAAACAAACGGCACCATTAATTGAATTATATAAAGAAAGAGGTTGGTTAATTGAAATTAATGCTGCTCAAGATATAGATACAATATACAAAGAATTAATTGGAGCAATAAAATAAAATGTCTGTTCATAAAAAATCAAAGTTTGAAATAAATTTAATGAAACAAGCAGGGAATATAGTTGCTCTTGTTCATGCGGAAATGAAAAATGCAGTAAAAGAGGGGGTCACAACAAAAGAACTTGATGATTTAGCATTTAAAATTATAAAAGAAAATAAAGGTGATCCCACTTTTTTGGGATATGGCGGATTTCCGGCTACAATTTGTACTTCCGTAAATGAAATGGTAGTTCATGGAATACCGACAAACGATGTTGTTTTAAAAAACGGAGATATTATAAGTATTGATGTAGGTGCAACATTTAAAGGTTTTGTGGGTGATAGTGCTTGGACTTATGCGGTCGGTGAAATATCTCCTGAAAAACAAATGTTGCTTAAAGCAACGGAAGAATCTCTTTTTGCAGGACTTGAGTATATGAAAACAAATGAGAAACTTGAAAATGTTGCAGGTGCAATTGAAGATGTCGCTAAAAAGTATAATTTAGGTATTGTTCGTCAATATGGCGGGCATGGTGTCGGCAGGCAAATGCATGAAGATCCGTTCGTTTTTAATTACAGAACAAATCACAAATTAATATTAGAAAAAAATATGACTATAGCAATAGAACCTATGTTAAATTTAGGTTGCGACGATGTTTATGTATTGGATGATAATTGGGGTGTAGTTACAAAAGACCACAAACCGTCCGCTCATTTTGAACATACAGTTTGTGTTACGGATAACGGTGCTGAAATTTTAACAAAATTATTATAAGGAAAAAACATGATTGAAATGAAAGTTATGGGTATCGCAATAGACACTGCAAGCGGTTCACCTATTATAGTTTTAAATGATAAAGAAAACAGAAAAGCTCTGCCGATTTGGATTGGTTCTGCCGAAGCAAGTGCAATTATCAGGAAAATTGAAAATATAAAAGTAATCAGACCAATGACTCACGATTTGATTATTTCTGTTATTGAAAAAACAGGTTATAGTGTAGACAGAGTTGAAATTAATGATGTTGAAAAAAATACTTATTTCTCTAATATAGTATTGTCAAATTCAGACGGAAATATAATTGAAATAGACTCTCGTCCATCTGATGCCATTGCTGTTGCAATCAGAGTTGATGCTCCTATTTTCGTTTCCGCAAAAGTAATTGCTGATGGTAGTGTTTCTTGTGACAGTGAAAGAGATGAAGCGGAATCCGAAGCATTTAAAAACTTTGTAAAAAGTATTAAACCGTCAGATTTCGAGAAATTACTTAAAGATGATAACCAAAAGGATCAGTAAAACTTAAATAATTTTTTTTGTTGTTATTTTTTAAAAACAGGCGATATTGCCTGTTTTTGTATACTCTGTTTCCTCTTATATCCTCAAAAGCGCACAATCCGATAATAGTATCTTTACAAAATATGTCAATTATTAATTTAAACATATACACCTTTCATAATCTTGATGTATAATCTTTAATAATAAAATAAGAAAAATCAACGAAAGGATTTTAAAATGAGTAAAATTACAAAAGATATGGGAATTATAGAAGTTATTCAAAATTATCCTGAAACAATTGAAGTATTTCAAAAATACGGATTTGGTTGTATCGGTTGTGCCGCAGCCAGATTTGAAAATCTTGAAGCAGGTGCAAAAGTGCATGGAATAGACCCTGATAAAATGGTAGAAGACCTTAATGCGGTTATTGCGTAATATTTCTTTTTTGTAACGTGACAATTTATCATGTTTTTATTATCATTGAAATATTAAGCAAGAAATACAGTTAAGGAGATATAAAAATGGAAGTTATTTTAAAAAAAGACGTTCAAAACATCGGTGAAGCAGGCGATATTGTTACTGTGAAAGATGGTTACGCAAGAAATTTCTTATTACCTCAAAGTTTAGCAGAAGTAGCAACTAAAGGTGCAAAAGAAAACAGAGAAAAAAATATCGCAAGAATTAAAGCTAAACAAGAAAAATTACATGCGGAAGCTCTTGAATTTGCAAAACAAATTGAAGAATTGGGTTGTATTGAATTTTCTGCAAAAGCAGGTGAAAGCGGAAAATTATTCGGTGCTATTACTACTAAAAAATTAGCTGAAGAATTAAAAGCTAAAACAGGTATTGACGTTGACAGAAAAACAATTTCTCTTGATACACCAATCAACAAAATCGGAACATTCGTTATGCATATTAAATTAACATCAAAAGTTAAAGTTTCTTTAAATGTTAAAGTAAATGCGTCGGAAGTTTTAAAAGAAGAAGTTGTTGAAACCGAAGTATAATTTTAAAATTTAATATTTCAAAATAATTAAAAGCTTTCTGTTTATCGGAAAGCTTTTTTATTAAAAATGAGAATAAATTATAATATAATAATTTCCTTTTACTTTTATTTGTATCGTGTTAAAATTAAAAAAAAGGAGATAAAATATTGGAATTTACAAGTTGTAATTGGGTTTTACACGGATTGACATTTGAAAATGATCATATTGAAATGTGTTGTTTATGTTGTCATGAGGGCGGTGGCAGAATAAAAATAAAAGAAAGTTACAACGGTAAAGGATTATCTTGGGATGATATTTTTCAATTAAAGCAAAAATTTATTGAAGAAAATAAAAATGGTGTGATAGATGCTCGTTGCAAAGGATGCTTTAATTTACAACATAAAAATTGGGACGAAGAAAAAAGATATATAAATTATTTGCATTTTAATCATTGGACTCATTGCAATTCTGATTGTATATACTGTTACACATCTTGGGATAAAAAGAATTTCAATAAAAAACGTTATTATAAAGTAATGCCGATGTTAAAAGAACTTTTTAAAAAAAATCTGTTTCGTCCGGATGGAGAAGTTACTTTTGCGGGCGGAGAACCGACAATTTTGGATGAATTTGATGATATTGTAAATTTGTTAATAAAAAATAAAGTGCAAAGAATTAGTGTTCACTCATCAGGTATTAAATATTCAAAAGCGATAGAAAAAGGAATTAAAGCAGGTGCGCTAAGTGTTTGTTTGTCGGCAGATTCAGGTTCTCGTGATACTTATAAAAAAATAAAACGAGTAGATAAATTTGATAATTTTTGGATTAATGCTGAAAAATATGCCAAAAATCAAAAAGATGACAATAAATCTTTAGTTAAAACAAAGTTTATTTTAATTCCCGAAATTAATACAAATAAAGAAGAAATTGAAAAATGGTTTAATTTAAACATTGCTTGCGGAATAAAAACAATAGTTTTAGATATTGAAAATGTTTATTGTAAAGAACTTCGAGAAATGAACAAGCCAACGCCCGAATATATAATTGAACTTGCAAAATATATTTTTAAACGAGCAAAAGAACTTGATTTTACGGTTATAGAATACAATAATTTTGCATATTTGAAAGAGAAATATAATCTGATTGATTAATTAAAGGAACATCGACCGTTACGTAGTAATTGTCCACTTTTTGGGGGACAGTTCAAAGATTGAGCCTGTAGGTGTTTACATTTCAGTCTTTGCGAGGAGCGTAGCGACGTGGCAAACCAGTCATTGTTTTCACAAATTTATTTTCTGGACTACCACGCAAACAAGTTTGCTCGTAGTGACTTTGTTTATAGAATTTTCAGTCTTTGCGAAAAGTGATTATTGCTCGCTACATAATGGTCGATATTGTTTTTTACATCCGCAATAAAATTATTTTACTTTAATAAAATTATTTTTCTTTCAAAATTCCCCTCCACATGTTTACAAATTTGGCAAAATGTGGTATTGTATAAGTGGTATATTAATTGGAGGATATTAAAAATGGACAATCGATTTGCCCCCCCCCCTACAACCGCAAGGCTTTTACGCTTAGCGAAGTTTTAATCACTCTCGTAATTATCGGTATTATTGCAGCGATAACCATTCCCTCAATCAATACGTCAATTCAGGAAAGAGAATTAGATGTTCAAGCCAAGAAGACTTATACAACTATTCTTAACGCACTAAAGAAAGTGCAACTTGAAGAAAGTTTAATTGGTGATAATTCCGCAACATTCTCAGGTGAAGGCGTTGGCAACGGCAGCTATGATAAACTTCTTCCCGCACAAAGGCTTGCAAGCCAAATGAACGTAATGAAGTTTTGTCCTAAAGGTTCTTCTGATTCCGTTTGCCAAGGATTAGAAAAGTACCAATATAAATCTTATTCAGAAGAAAATACATTAACTAAAGATACTTTTAATAAAGAATTACCAAAAATAGTTTTAAATGACGGTTCTTTCATTGTTGTCGACGCAAGAAGATGTGGTGATATAATCACAGTACCAAAAAGTGACGAATACGGCAATATCAATAATACAGAAACAGTACAAAGTACGCAACCCTGCGGTTTTATATTTTTTGATGTTAACAGGGCAAAAGCACCAAATGTTGTTGCAAAAGATGTTTATCATTTACAAATTGGAAGAACGGGAGTAGTTGTTCCAAACTACAAACCTTTTGGCGGTGACAGATTAAGCAAAATCATAACAAACAGCAGATAATCTCAGGAATATTCTGCAATAGCTATGATTTATATTCTTCGGGTATATATTTCGACCAATCTTTTTCAAGTTTATCTATAAAATGATGAGAATCTAACACATCATCATATAATATCGGTGCGGGACATTCTTGAATTTCAAAACGGAGTATCATCTTCTTTAATCGAGATTGCCCC
>CAZGRH010000085.1:0-6738 GCA_964527005.1 uncultured Muribaculaceae bacterium
CTGTCGCATCCGTGAAAGGGATGTGTCCTAGGCCTCTAGACGATGGGAGCCTATCAACATTTATTAGTTTATCTAAAGCATAAATTATAGTCAAGTGTTTTCTTTAAAATTTTTTATTTTATTTTTTATAACAAATTTATGTCTATGCGATTAATCAATCAGGTTATAGATTAAGCCGTAGATTTTTATTATCAATTATTTAGAACAAAACAAAAATAGAGGTGTATCGTGAAAGGATTGTCAAAACGAAAATATAAAGAAATGAATTTATATGATTTGATATGTTCTTGTCAAGAAAATGATTACGACGCTATTGAAGAATTAATAAAACGTGAAGAAAAAAATATATATGCTTCTTTTTGCTATCTTGATGCACCAAAAGAAAGCATTTCGGATTTAACACAAGAAGTGTTATTCAGAATGTCAAAAAATATTAAAAATTTAAAAAATCCGAAATTGTTTAAATCATGGTTGGGACAAATTATTTCCAATCTTTTTTATGATGAATTAAGAAAGAAAAAACGAATTCCGATTTCTTTATCTATAGATTCTTATTGGCAAAATGATGACGGAGTTGATGATATTGTATTAAACATTTGCGATAACAAATCTAATCCCGATGAAAAAACTTTAGGACAAGAACTTTCAACCTTAATAAAGGAAACGATTTGTCAATTACCTGAAAATTTTCGTTTGGTAATTATTTTAAGAGAATTGCAAGGTTTAAGTTATGAAGAAATAGCAAAAATTACACAAACTAATGTAGGCACGGTAAAATCAAGAATTTCTCGAGCCAGAAATAAAATGCAAGAATGTTTAAAACCATATTTAACCTAAAGGAGATTAAAATTGAAAAATCCTGTTTGTAAAAAAGTTGAAGCTTTACTGGCTCTTTATGTAGAAAACAAATTAAATATTGAAGATAAGTTATTTATTGAAAATCACATAAAAACTTGTAAAGATTGTTATCAAAAATTTATTGATATGAAAAATATCATAAATAATCTTCGATTTGAATATGAAAAATTACTTGATGAATTTGAAAAAATTGAAACAAATAAAATTTTTAATATACGAGAATATGAAAATTTTTATAAAAATATTTCTCCTTATATAGATGATGAACTTTGTTATGACGACAGTATAAAATTCAGGAAATATTTATTAAAATCAAAACCGGCAAGGGCTGAACTCGCCAATGCTTACGGATTGAAAAATAACATTCGTAATTCTGTTGCCACATTTAAAAATACTATAAATGTTAATTTTTCGAAAAAAATTATTAAAAAATTGAAAGAAGATAATTTTGAATCATTTGATAATGCTTATAAGAAAATTGCAATTTTTTTAAGTTTTATAATTTCAAGTTTGATTTTGGTATTCGTTTATTTGGGGTTTAATTATATTAATGACTCTTTTGCAAATAATTCGCCTCAATTGGTAAAAACGATAAAAATTCCAAACGAAAGTGAAATGATTGAATTTTCTTTTGATTAAAATAACTTAAAATAAATTTCTGTTATATAATTATACAAAACAGTATTAACGGAGATAATTATGAAATTTTTGCATTCAATGATAAGAGTGAAAGATATAGATAAATCATTAAAATTTTATCAAGATTTAATCGGACTTAACTTAATTTCAAAAAATTCATTAGAAGATTGTGATTTGTATTTTTTAGGCGAAAATGAAAATGAATGTCAAATAGAACTTACATATAATTATGAAACTCCCGAAAACGGATATAACAACGGGAATGCTTTCGGACATTTTGCCTTTGAAACGGATGATATGAACAAATTTAGCGAAAAGCTTAACAAATTAGGTTTTAAATATCTTTATGAACCGTTTGAATTAGAATTGAAAAATGAAGACGGAACTTCATCTTTTAAAACAATTTCATTTATTAATGATCCCGATGGTAATGAAATAGAAATAATTGAGAATAAACAATGATAAACAACGAACAAAAAAGACTTCCGTCTTATTTAAAACGAGGAATTATTGATACTGAAAAAACAAAGAATGTAAGACATATTTTAAAATCTCATTGCTTAAATACAGTTTGTGAAGCGGCAAGATGTCCTAATAAAAGTGAATGTTATGCAAAAAATACTGCTACATTTTTGGTTATGGGGAATAATTGCACCAGAAATTGCCGTTTTTGTAATATTTCTTGCGCAAAGCCCGAAATATTAAATCCGCAAGAACCGGCACTAATCGCAGATGCGGTTAAAAAATTGGAATTAAAATATGTTGTAATTACATCCGTAACAAGAGATGATTTAAAAGATGGCGGTGCTAATCATTTCGCAAATGTAATAAAAGAAATAAGGTCAGTTGATAAAAAAATAAGAATTGAAGTATTAACTCCTGATTTTCAGGGGAATACAGAAAGTATTGATACGGTAATAGCTGCAAATCCTGATGTTTTTAATCATAATATAGAAACTGTTCCGTCTTTATATAAAAAAGCACGTCCGCAAGCAAATTATATACGTTCTTTAGATTTTCTTCATTATATAAAACAAAATTCAGATATATTAACTAAAACAGGATTAATGGTAGGTTTGGGCGAAACAAAAGAAGAATTAATACAAAAATTTAAAGATTTAAAAGATATTCAATGCGATATTGTGACAATAGGACAATATATTCAACCTACAAAAGAACATTTGAAAGTTGAAAAATATTATACTCCCGAAGAATACAAAGAATTAGAAGAAATTGCAAAAGAAATTGGAATTAAACATACTTTCTTTTCTCCTTTAACCAGAAGCTCTTATAAAGCTTATGAAGTTTTTGATAAAACTTAAAAATAATATTTTTGGATGAATAATCGGTGTTTTTTTGAATATCTTGCTATAAAATGCTATAATTTCTTTAAAAATATATATTTATAAGGGGTATTATGCTTAAAGAAGCTACTAAAATAATTAATTCGGCATTTCATAACAGTTTTATAAAACGATTAAGTTTATATCTTCATGATTGTGTTCGTGAAGAAGTCCAAAGTTCAACGTTCAGAAATTTAAAACAAGATAAAGATAACAAATGGATATTTTTAGAAACGGAAAGTATAAATAAGTCTGAATCGACAAGTGTTTTAGACGGAGAAAAAATTTTTACAAAGTTTCCCGAATCGTTAAAATTAAACGGTTCTGATTCTTATTTAACAGAGTTAATGTTGTTGAGCGAAAACAGTCAAAAAGATAAATATTTAATATACGGATATTTATTTTTAGTTGGTAAAAATACAAAAACGAAAAGGAAAAATGAATTTTTAACTCCGCTTTTGTATTCTACATGTAAATTAGAACGTGTTGGAATGAATATAGAATGTTCTTTATTGGAAGAGGGGTTATCATTAAATACTGCGGCATTAACAAGTTTAATGAATTTATCGGGAGAAGAAGATGAAATTGATAATATGCTTGACGGACTTTTGGATGTTGTTCCGTCTTTGCCTTTAAAAGAAGATGAATTAAATATATTTCTTACAACTTTAAAATCTTTAATTCCCGACTTGGAATTTGAATTAGCAAATGAAGAAGAGTTAGAAAATAATATTCAAAAAGATGTTCAAGAAAGTTTTTATGAAGAAAAACAAGTTAATTATGAAAATTTGGATGAAGTTATAGAAGCTGCTTCTCGGGAAATTGATAAACCGAAACCGAAATTAAAAGCGGATAAAGTTGTATTAACGAATAAAAGTGCCATTGTGTTAACGAAACGTCCGTTGGTTACGGCAGGAGTACTTTATGAATTAATGCAAATTGCGGAAAAACCATCCGGTATTATTCGAGAAACTGCACTTTCCGTTGTAAATGATGAATTTTCTCAAAACAAATCCGCAACAAAGATAATAAAAGAAAATAATTTAAAAGATTTTGTTGCTATAACTCCGCTTTCATTGAGTGATTCACAGGAAGACGTTATAAAAAATCTTGAAGATAATACGATTTTGTCGGTTTATGGACCTCCCGGAACAGGAAAATCACAAACAATCGTTAATTTAATTTGTCATTTAATATCAAACGGCAAAACAGTTTTAGTTGCTTCTCGTATGGATAAAGCAACCGATGTTGTCGCAAACAGGTTAAATGAATTCGGCGCACCGTTTTTAGCGCTTCGTGCCGGCAGACAAAATTATCAACGTCAGCTTTCGTTTGATTTGCAAGATTTAATTGCTAATAAAGTTGATTTGGATACAGGTTTTGAAAATTCAATTCTCGTTGATGTTGAAGATATGCATAAACTTGTAAATTTAATAAAAGAAAAAGAAAATAAATGTGAAGAAATTATTAAACTTGAACAAGATTGGCAATCTGTTATAAAAGAACACGATAAATTGAAAAATCAATTGGGTGAACTTCAATTTTTAACGGGAAAGTTCACGATGCAAGAAATTGATAATATTGACAATGCCGTTAAAAATCTTGAAAAAAATACGGAAAAACAAGGATTTTTTGCAAATTTAACAATTAATTATGCTAATCATCAATTAAAAAAAATTATACAAAATAAAAATTTTAAACCTGATTTTGAATATTTGGAAAAACTAAAAGCAGAATTATTGGTTGCTCGTTTGGCAACAAAAGCAAGATATATAGAAACACAAATTTTCAAAACCGGAAATATTCACAACCTTTTAGATGAAATAAAAGAACTAAAAAATAAACAAAAAAATTTGGCAATTGACATTTTAAAGAATAAAAGAAGAAATTCTTTGAAAGGTTTGTTACGAGATCAGGTAAAACGTCAAAGATTAATTGTTCATACAAAAGCATTGATAACAAGAAAGAAAAATTTACAAAACAGACTGTTGGAAGGAGAAGATTTTACTCCGTTATTGGAAGCTTTTCCTTGTTGGTGCGTTACTACTTTTGCTGTTTCCGATTCATTGCCGTTGAAACCTGCTTTATTTGATGTCGCAATTATTGATGAGGCTTCTCAATGTGATATTGCAAGTTGTTTGCCGATTTTATTTCGTTGTAAAAAAGCGGTAATTGTAGGCGATGATAAACAATTAGCACATTTATCATTTTTGGAAAAATCAAAAGAACAATCGTTTATGAGTCAGTATGAAATTCCCGATAAATATCAGTTAATGTGGAAATTTCGAACAAATTCTATGTTCGATTTGGCTAATTATTATTCGTCAAAACCTGTATTGCTGGATGAACATTTCAGAAGTTATGCTCCGATAATTGATTTTAGTAATAAAGAATTTTACGGCGATAGGATTAGAATAATGTCACAATGTAATAATAATGATGTTTTAGAGCTTATTGAAGTAAAAGACGGTAAAGTCGATTCCGATATAACAAGGAACATGCCTGAAGTTGAGGCAATAATAGAACGTTTACAAGAAATTATTAATGAAGACGAAAGAACAAATTTTGACGGCAAAGAACCTGTCACGGTCGGAATAATTTCTCCGTTCAGAGGACAAGTTGAATTAATAAAAAAAGCTTTGGCTCAAATATTTTCGGATTCCGTTTTAAAAAGACATAAAATAGAAGTTGGCACCGCACATACATTTCAAGGTGATGAAAGAGATATTATGATGTTATCTTGGGCTATTGCAAATAATAGTTTTAATCAAAGTTTGACATTTTTACAAATTCCTAATTTGTTTAATGTTGCCATAACAAGGGCAAGAAAAAAGCAAATTATATTTTTGTCAAAAACACCAAACTCACTACCCGCAGGTATTTTGAAAAATTATATTGAATTTGTTCAGGACTATATTTCAACAAACAAAAAAAATGAAGAATTAAATGTTGATAATAATGTATACAAAAATTCTTTTGAAAAAGAAGTTGCTTCAGAATTAAGAAATGAGGGTTTTTCTGTAATTGCAGGAAAAACGCTTGCAGGATTAAGTTCTGATTTAACAGTTACGGATGTTACCGGAAAAACACTTGTTATTGAATGTGACGGTGTTGAGGATAATCAAAAATCTAATAAAACTCAAATAAAGAAACAAACTTTGATGGAAAGAACAGGTGCTACGGTAGAAAGAATTTCTTACCGTGAATGGAAACAAAGCCCTCAAGGTTGTATTGAACGTATAAAAAATATCTTTTGTGAATATGGAATTTAACTAAAATGACAAAAGGATTTTTTGGTTTAATAAAAAAAGAAGAAAATATTCAAATAAAAATGGTTTATGATCGTTCAAAACCTTTAACCAAAAAAAATTTGATTGAATTTTTAAAATCTTTAAATATTGATGTTCGAGTTAATACTAAAGCAAGAGGCAACCAAGGATTATATCAAAAAAACAGAATTGATATTTCCCGAGAATTAAAAGAAGAACGAGCAATTGAAGTATTGGTGCATGAATTTGCACATCATATTCATTATAAGATAGATAAAGATTTCGTAAAAAACGGCGGTACTATTCAAACTTTATTTAATACGAATGATATTTCGGAAATTCAAAAAGAATTGATAAATATAACAAATTTAACCGATAAAAATTCCCGTTTGGAAATTTTTAAAAATTCAAAAATTGAAATTTCCGATAAAATTAAAAGTATGCAAAAAGCAATAAAACGTGATTATCCTGATTTCCAACGTTCTAAAAAATTTGTGGAATTTGAAAAATACATAAAAAATTCCGATGCAAAATATTTAATAAAATATGATGCGATTAGAATAATGCATGGTTTTTTCTTTAAAAAAGAACGTATTTTATCTGTAAAAAATTTGGAAATTGATTTTCCC
>CAZGRH010000086.1:0-6711 GCA_964527005.1 uncultured Muribaculaceae bacterium
TTCCTTTTCTTAATTCATTATAAAAATATTTTACAACAAACAAATTTTTGAGGTGCTTTTGTCAACTTGATAAATGAATTTGATGGGATTTCGTTTTCCGTCTTTGATTTTGTTTTACTTTTTTGAAAAATCAGCTAAGTTTCTTATCTTTTATTATGTGTGCGGTTTAAAATTGTACCTTATAACTACAAAAAAGTGTTCGTTAATTACGAACACTTTTAAATTTTCCAAATCCAAAACCCAATCCCAGTCTGTAGTACGCCCTTATAGTTTGTTTTTAATCAAGCAATGATTCTAAAATACTTGCATTTCTCATTGCCAAAGAATTTTCTTTAACTTTTTGTTTGTGAATGTAAGTTCTCAAAGCTTCACGAATTAATTCACTTCTTGTACGATTTTCGCCCTCAGCAACTTCATCAATCTTTGTTAAAAATTCTTCGGGCATTGAAATTAAAACTCTTGCCATTTTTAAATCCTCTTTTTGTTTATTCCTTGTACTTTAATAAAAACATTTCGTATTTAAAAATTGCATAAATGATATATATTATTTATTGGTTTTCAATCATTGCAAGGGTTTTGATGCTTTACAAAACTTAATATATCCAACTTCGTCCCCAAAAAACATTACAATTTAAACGAAAATTATAAATCTTCATCTTCAAATCCCGGAGAACGGGTCGGCAAATTTTTATATCCGGAATTTGTATATACTGCTTTTTTTATATATTTGTTGGTATATTCACCTTTAATAAATAATTTTTTTAACATGTTTTCTCTAATTACCAAAGAAGACGGATTGTTAATTACTGACGGATTTTTTTCGGATAATTGTAACCATACTGCCGCTTCGAGAGTCCAAGCATAAGTTTCTTCGTTTAAAGAAGCAAATTCATCTTGATGTATTGCTTCGTGCGATAATAAAGCGGCAATTGCTTCTGCTGGTGCATTTCTGTGTTTTTCGTTAATATAAATATATAATCTGCCTTTCTTTTTCCAGCCCAAAGCGTCAAAAGAAGCGTATTCTTCTCTGATTTCCGCAATATTTTTAAATTCTATTCTAAACGGTCGTTCCGTTAAATTGTTTCCCATTAATGCATTATAAGAATATTTTGATATACTTAGTGAATTCATTAATTCCATTGCTTCCATAACAACGCCGTCTTTTGTTATTTTTTTGTATTTTTTTGCGTGTTCATCCACATTAAATTCGGGTTTGTTTACACTTGAATTTTCTTCATAACCGTTTAATTTTTCTTGATTAATTCCCGCTATTTCATTCGCTTGTACGGTTAAACCCCGTAAAATTAAAAATGTTAATGTTAAAATTGATAATTTTATTTTTTTCATATATTCCTATTCCGTTATACTGACAGTAATATTTTTACTTTATTTTATGCAGATGACAAATTTTTATCATTAAAAAATTTTTTTATTACATAACTTTTTCAATAATTATACATATTTTAGACAATTTGTAAATTTTAGTAAACTTTTTAAGTAAATAAAACTAAACATAATTATTAAATTTATTTGAAATTATGCACTATTTAATATATTCTAATCATGTAAATATAAGGGATATGATATATTTTAAACAGTCTTGAGAGGGGAGAATACATGGAACAAATTCTCAATAACGGAATTTACACAATTGATTTAAGCGAAGCAAACACTGCTCCTGAAGTTATTTTTAAATTAAGTGATTATTTAGAAAAAGATGACGTAAAGAATAAAAGAATTTGTTTAAAATTTAGTAATGTATATTTAAATCAAGCGCAATTATTAAGTATTAAATCTTTGATAAACGGAATTAATTCAACTCTTGCGAGTATTGATACGAAATCGGAAGAAACCGAAAAAATCGCATTATCACTCGGAATAATAGTATCAAATTCGCTAATTCAAAATCAAATGGAATCTTCTGATACTATGCCTTATAAAAGCGTACAAACATATATTGAAGAGCAAACAAATGAAAATAAATCGGAAGAAATAACAAATCAAACCGTTAATGAAACAACGCAAGTTACGGATGAAGTTACCGGTGAAATCGGACAACAAGCTATAAAGACGGAAACAGAAGAAATAAAACTTGATGTACCGTCAAGAGAAGAAATAAAAGATGAATTAGATGTAATTTTTAATTCGTCAATGGTTCAATCAGAAATTTTTCAAACGGATACAATTCAATATACTGAAAAAGAAGCAATGGATGATATTATTGTCCCAGAAGAAGAATTTACAAAAGAAGATTTTGAATTGGAATCGTTTCCGACAAAATATATAAAACAAACAATCCGTTCAGGACAGGTTATTAATTACGAGGGAAATATAGTAATTATCGGGGATTGCCATCCGGGGTCGGAAATTACTGCATTTGGTGATATTACTGTTTGGGGCGTACTAAGCGGAATTGCCCATGCGGGTGCTGCGGGAAATCAAAAAGCAAGAGTTCGTGCGTTAAAGATGAATGCCATTCAACTTAGAATAGCTAATTGTTATTCAAGAAGACCCGATTCTTTAAACACGGTTTATATAGAAAAAACTGATTCTTTCACACCGGAAGAAGCAAGAATAATCAACGGTGAAATTGTAGTATTTAAAATAAATGATTAAGGAGCAAAGTAAATGGCGGGGAGAGTAATTGTTATTACATCCGGAAAAGGCGGAGTAGGTAAAACTACAACAAGTGCCAATATCGGCAGCGCATTAGCTAAAAACGGTCATAGCGTCGTTCTTATTGATACCGATATAGGACTTAGAAATTTAGATTTGTTATTAGGACTTGAAAACAGAATTGTATATACTTTGGTTGACGTTGTGGAAGAACGTTGCAAACTAAAACAAGCATTGGTTAAAGATAAAAAAAATCCTAATTTATGTTTATTGGCTGCAGCACAAACAAGAGATAAATCATCGGTAAATGCCGAACAATTAAAAAAAATTACGGACAAGTTAAAAAAGGATTACGATTTTGTATTGGTTGATTGTCCTGCAGGTATAGAACAGGGTTTTCAAACCGCAATTGCCGGAGCTTCGGAAGCTATAGTCGTAACAACACCCGAAATGTCTGCAGTTAGAGATGCTGACAGAATAATCGGTTTATTGGAAGCCGCAGAGGGTATAGAAAGTTATAAACTTCTTATTAATCGTGTCAGACCGAATATGATTAAATCTAATGATATGATGAGCGTGGAAGATGTAGAAAATATACTTTCTTGTCAAAAAATCGGTATAATTCCTGAAGATACAGGTATTATCACTTCTACAAACAGAGGGGAACCTATTATTAACAATGAAAAATCACTTGCCGGCAGAGCATATTTAAATGTTGCAAAAAGAATTAACGGAGAAGATGTTCCATTCTTGGATATAGATGAACCAAAAGATTTAGTTGGAAAATTTAAAAAGTTTCTTTCTAATCTGACAAAAGGAAAGGAGCAATAAATGAAAACATTAATTTCCGATATTTATAACAGAATTGTTGAATTTTTTCAAAATGAAAAATCTGAAGCGACAAGAGATTGCGCAACTAACAGACTTCAAGTTATTTTAATGCATGACAGAACAAAATTAGATCCTCTTATTATGAACAAAATGAGAGAAGAATTAATTGATGTATTCTCTAAATATGTTGTTATTGATAAAGAAGAACTTGAAATCGGCTTAAAAAATGAGGGTGATGCGGTCGCTTTAATGCTAAATATTCCGGTTGTAAGAGCAAAAACGGAAGAAGAATTGGAAGCAATAAGAAAACAACTTCAAGAAGAAGAAACAAAAATTTCTGAAACAGATGATGAAGAAGAAAATGATGATGAAACTGATGATGAAAATAAAATTATCGAAAGTGAAATCGTTGAAAATGAAGACGATAACGTCATAAAAGAAGAAATTGAAGATAATACTTCCGCAAATCAGGAACATTTAGAAGATGATGAAGATGAAATTATAGAAGAAGATGATTAAAAAATTTTTGTTGATAAAAAAAATAAAACACGTGTAAAAAGACGACATTGGTCGTCTTTTTTATTATCAAGAAAGAATTTATGTTGTTTAAATTACAAAGAATTTTGTAATTTAATGTAAAATTGCAATTTAAGTATTAATGTATTGTTAATATATCAAGTATGAAAACAGATAATTTACCAAAATTTAAGTGTGTCGTCATCAATCCAAGTTTCCTCACCATCTATAATAGTAAAGCCATCCTCATAATAAGATTCACCGACGAAATTGTCAGATTCCCCATAATCTTCAATACCTGGGGTATCATTTATTCCCGAGTTGCCGGAACCGCTTGAACTGCCAGAATTGCCCGAATTGCCGGAATTTCCAGAGTTTCCGGAGTTTGTATATCCAGAATTCCATTCAGTACCATCATCAATACAACCTGTTCTATCATCATAATCAGTACCTGTATCAACCCCGTAAGCAGCAATACGTTCTACATGATCAATAAAAGCGTCATCATCAAAAAACAAATTGTCTTCTTCATTTGCCAATTCCGTTTTTTTCCCAAATTTTCCAAAAAAATCAGCTAAAAAATTTTTCATTTACTTCTCCTTTTTATATTTTAATTGTTTTTAAACGCAACAAAACGACACTCAATGATTTTTTCTCCGTAAAACGTAAAAAAATTATTGAATATCGTTCTCAAACAAGAAAAATTACATATTGATGTAAGTTTTTGAGATTTTATAATTAAATAATTACAAAATCCCCCCCCCCGACACGGCGGGAAGCGGTATTATGTAAGTTTTTAATTAACTGTTTGTTTCTCAAAATCAATTTGTCCCTTTTCTTTTAATTATTTAAATTTATTTATTACCAGAATTTTCCCGTTGAAGGATCCAGTAAACCTTCCGATGGATCCTGCCAAGGGTCGTCTGACCGATCGGCAATTAAATATGATTGTTCAATAAAAGCTTCATCATCGAAATTAAATATTTCTTCTTCACTTGCTACTTTTGGATTTTTTGAAAATTTCCCGAAAAAATCGGATAAAAAATTTTTCATGTGTTGATTTACCTCCTATTTTACATAATATAACTGATTTTTAACCAAATTTCAATAATAAATTTCGTATTAAGAATAAAATAAAAATTACATATATAGTATATACTTTGTTAAGTTTTGTTAAGTTGGATTTTTTAACGCCATAAGTAAACAATAATGCGAATTATTGTCATTTTAAAAAATAAAAAAATAAAAAAATTATATATATTTTTAAAATTACTAGCAAAAAAAATTATAATTAGGTTTTAAAATATAGTGCAAAGGACACACGATGGAGAATGAAAAATGACAGAAATAAATAACGGACGAAATCCAAATCTGATTAATAATCAATACCTGAATATAAATAAGGTAGAAAAAGAGCCTGCAAATGTAGTTGAGGTTGCAGCTGAGGTTGAAGAAAAAACATCCGAAAACGAAGGCTTAAGAGATACCGGAGTATTCGGTCGTTCTCAAATTGCAACAACTCTTGGTGCAGATGTTTCAAAAAGCGTTGACGAGGCGGTCGCTTTGGTAAAAACAAACCCTGACTTCGCAAGATTGCAAAATGATTTCTTTGAAACAATGTATGAGCATTATATTGAACAAGGTTACAGTTCATTTTCTGCATATACTTGTGCAAGCGTTGCCGTTTCCGAATTCGCAGATTTAGTAAAAAGTAAAATCCAATAGTTAAATACGTCAGTAAAAAAGTCGCTGCAAAGAAACAGCGACTTTTTTATTTGATTTGTTATACATATAGTGATAATATTCAATATAAGTAATAAAGAAGAAGAGAAATTATGACAAAAATAAAACCCTTAGAAGCAAAAGACAGAATTATTTTAGCATTAGATGTTGATACAATTGAAGAAGTTGTAAAATATGTAGAACTTTTAAAAGATTATGTCGGGTATTTTAAAGTTGGCTTACAATTGTTTACTGCTTGTGGGTTTGAGGCCGTTGAGGCAATTAAAAAACACGGGGGCAAAGTTTATTTTGATTGTAAATTTCAAGATATACCGAGTACTACCGCAAAAGCTTGTCTTAATTTATTAAAAAGAGATGTTGATTTCTTTAGTATAAATGCAACCGGCGGCTCGAAAATGTTAATAAGTACAGTTACCGAATGTAATAATTATGCAAAAAAGCATAATATTAATCCGCCGACTATTCTTGCGGTAACATTATTATCCAGTTTTGGTCAAAAAACATTAACAAATGAATTTAATGTTAATCAAAATATATCGGATTATGTTTTAAAGTTGGCAAAAACCGCAAAAGAATCAGGTGTCACCGGTGTTGTTACTCCTGATTCCGATGCTGCGCTTATAAAAAGAGAATTAGGGGCTGACTTTATTGTAGTTTGTCCTGCCGTAAGACCGACTTGGGCTATAGTTAACGACCAAATAAGAATTGTATCTCCGTCAGATGCGGTAAAAGCAGGTGTGGATTATATGATTATAGGCAGGCCTATAGTTCGCTCTAAAGACCCTGTTACTGCTGCAAAACTTATTATTGAAGAAATTAATACCGCACTGAATAATCAGGATTTTTAGTCTGTTATCTCGTGTATTGCCAAAAACAAAACAGGCATGTTAAAAATTGTTTTATGATAAAGCATAAAACTTTATTTTTGATTTAACTTTTGGAAAAATTCGCAAAAAAAAGGTCGCATTGCGACCACAGTCTTGTTATGGAGAAAAGGAGTGAAGG
>CAZGRH010000087.1:0-6636 GCA_964527005.1 uncultured Muribaculaceae bacterium
GTAATAAACAATTGTTTTGGTTGAATTTAAAGGTCCGCCTTTTGTCATAACATATATTTCGGCGAAAACTTTTAATGCCGATATGGAAGAAACGGTAACAACGAGTGCAATAGTCGGCATTAAATGCGGAATTGTTACCGTTAAATGTTTAAAAAACTCATTTGCTCCGTCTGATTCTGCGGCTTCATATAAGTCTTTTGGAACACCGGTTAGAGCAGATAAATAAATCATCATATAATATCCGATTCCTTTGTATATTGTTACGATTGCAACCGATAAAAGAGCAAATTTAGTATCGGTTAGCCATCCAATCGGGTTTATTCCGAATAAACTTATAAAATAATTTAAAATGCCCTCTTGTGCATATAACCATTTAAATGCAATTGCAACAACTACAATAGATACAACAACAGGAAGATAAATTAAAACTTTGTATAAAGTTATTCCTTTTAACTTTTGATTTACAAATATTGCAATAATTAAAGGGATTATTGCTAAAATCGGAACAACCATCAATAAAAATAAAAAAGTATTAATTAATGCTATGTAAAATTCTTTTGTTTTGAAAAGTATTTTATAATTTTCAATTCCGCAAAATACGGGATTATAAATATCAGTAGAATAATCTTGAAAACTTAACAGTATTGTTTGAAAAAAAGGCAAGAAAAAAAACACAAGTAAAAATACCAATGCAGGTATTATAAACAAATATGGAATTCGTTTTTTGTAAAATATATTCAAAAAAACCTCAAATTTCTTTTACAATTATAAACTCTTTTGGCAATTATTGCATTAAAAATGTTTTTATATAATAAAGAGGATAGATTATGTCGATATTAAAAAAAATAAATAAACTTTTCAAAAATAATAATAATGCGGAAAACTCAATTTATTCGAACTCTGAATCAAAAAGAACAATGAATTCAAGTTGTACTTTGGAATTTTCGGCAAAAACGCAAAAACAAAAAGAAGCTATTGATTATAAAGTTAAAACAATAGTAAAAAAATATATTAAAACTCCGTCTAAATTATTGCAATATATTAAAATGCAAGGGGTAAACATATATAAAATTAATAATGCGGAAGCTTTTTTAAACAAATTTTGCGAAGAAGAAGGTTTTATCATTCCGTTTAACGGATACAAAGCATTTTTGTTAAATTTATACATAGGAATTTGTTGTGAAAAAAAATTAAATTTAAGTTTTAAAACAAAACCTATGATAATTGTTGATAAAAAGAATAAAGATTTTTCCGTTTATATCCGAGCATTGTATAAATTTAATGCAATGAAAGCAAATATTTCAGGGTATGATGAATTCTCACAAAAAACTTTAAAGAAAGTTTATGCAATAAAAAATAAAACGGTAAATCCTTTTGCAACATGCAATTTAAAAGAAATTTACGCTTGTAAAGAAGCAATGGCAAGAGATTTGGAATCAATTAAATTTGCAATCGAACTGGCAGTTGAATATGAAAATACAAAAAAAGTTTTGATGAAATTAAAAAATACAAAATCAATAAGTGTATAAATATTGCAATGTAAATTTAATTTATGAAAATATCAGACCTGTTTCACGGGGATTACAACAAAAATCAACTTTTTTCGTGTACTTCGCAAAAGCTAAGCAAACATCGGAATTACTTTCGATATCATAAATTCTGCTGATAATTTTATTGTCATCATTAAAAAGTTCACAACCGAGTTTATTTCCAAGATAAGTTTCTTTTAAAAATTTTACGCTATAAAAAGTAATTTGATTTTCTTTTAAAAATTCGGCAGGAACGGTTTTTAAACAAATACCAAGGTAAGAAAGGTTGTTAACGTGTAAATTAAAATCTAAATCATTAACGGTAATTTCATAAAATTTTTCGGCAATTTTTTTGCCCTCAATTTGATAATTTTGTTTTGAATGTTCATCAAAAACTTTTTCATCAATAACGTCAAAAACGCTTACAATATCACAAGATTTTAAAGGACGTCGTGATTTTTCATCCAATAAATAAAAACAACTTTCACCGATAGCAACGGTTTTTTCATTACATTTTATTTCGAAATCGACATAAGTACGCATTTTTGTAATTTCGGAAACCCAAACATAAACCGAAAAATTTTCGCTCCAAATCGGTAATTTATCTGTAATTTCAACTTTTAAATCAGAAATAACCCAAATAATTCCGTCTTTTAAAACATCAAAAGCCGCAAGATTATGTTTTGCGCAATATCTTGCAAAAGTTTCCTGAAAATATTTTGCTGTGGCAATTTTTGTCATGTGATAATTAACATCCATATCACCAAGCATTAAAGAATAAGTTTTAAAAAATTTTTCGTTCATGAAAATTTCCTTTTGCATTTAATAATTCATAGATTTTATATCAAAAACATCGTATAATTACCATACAAATAGAGTAGGGATAAATAAAAAAATTATGCTATAACTGTTTTATAGTCATGAGAGGGGAAATACATGAGTAAGCTAAAAGAAACATTTAAAAAATATTTATTGGTAAGATATGCAAAAAACAGATTAAATAGCAGTAAATATCTTCTTTCCAAATCTATTCCCTGGATTCAAAGAAAAAGCCTAATGAACACCATTGATACTCATTGTAAAGTCCTAATAAATACATTACTTCAACAAGAAGGTGAACAATGTTTCAGAAGAAACAAATTTATTTTAGATTCTATTTTTAAATATACTTTAGATAAAAGTGCAAATTTAATCAAAACCAGTAAACAAGCTAAAGATATAAAATCTTACATGCAATTAAACTCATTTATTGTATATGATGAAATAAAAAAAGGTATGGAACAAAATAAATCGAAAAAAGCAATAACATATAACATTGAAAAACATCTTGCAGAAGTTCAGGAAAGAATTGATTCAAAAGATTCAATAAATAAAATTTTAGATGAAACAATCAGTGCGTAAGTTGTTCATAAAATAATTTTTTAAACAATTAAAGATATTATTTTATTTTTGTTTTATCATTTTAGTATGAATAAACTTAGCCGATTTATAGTTTTAATTTGTATTTTTCTTATTGCATTTTTTGCAAGTATTTCGTATGTCGATAATTTTGGCATTGAAATAAAAAACACCGATACAATAACATCGGGTCAAATTTATAAACAAGAAGTTTTGACGGAAGAAAGTTCAGTTTCCGTAATTTCGGCTTTGCAAAAAAATGAAAATTTTGTGTTAAATAATAAACGAAATAATATTTTTTCCGATGGCGGAATTGATAATATCTTTTTTGAAAAATTAACACGGTTCAAAGCTATTATTTCTTATATTTACAATCAATCGTTTTTAATGAACAAAGCAAAATACGTTTTTGCAATTATATTTTCGGAAATAAATCCTAATGCTCCTTAATTTTACAGGTAATTACCGGTAAAATTTTTAGATATAAAAAATTAAAGGAGAAAAAAATGGATATGAATTTAGTCAATGACGGATTAATGATTTCCGTCATCGGGATGGGTGTAGTTATGATTTTTTTAACATTTATGATGGCGTTCATGAATGTAACAGAAGTTGTAATGAAAAAGCTTAATGAAATTTGTCCCGAAGAAACAAAAGAAGAACCGCAAAAAAATGTTCCTCAAAAAAGAGATGAAGAAATTGCAGTTGCAATTGCAACTATGTTCAAGCATAAAAATTTAATAAAAGGGGGTAATAACTAATGGAAGCTTTACAAACATTTGTTGCAAACAACAGTGTATTGTTTTCGGCAAGTTTATTGATAATAGCGTATGTTTTTATTGCGCTTGAAAAAATTCCCAAAGTTACAATTGCACTTTTAGGCGGCGCAATTACGGTTATTCTCGGATTAGTCAGTCAAACAAAAGTTATTGACGGACAGATTAATAATTTATATTTCGCAAATTTCGTTGATTTTAACGTAATTTTCTTATTGGTTTCCATGATGATAATTGTTTCAATAACAACAAGAAGCGGTGTTTTTAGTTGGCTTGCGAATGAACTTTTAAAATTAACAAAAGGTCATCCTATGAAAATTTTGGTGGCATTAGGTATATTTACGGCTACCGTAAGTGCTTTTTTAGATAATGTTACAACCGTAATATTAATTATGCCGATAACCTTTTCAATCGCAAAAAAACTTGATATAAACCCAATTCCTTATTTGTTAACGGAAATTGTTTCTTCTAATATTGGCGGAACGGCAACATTAATTGGTGATCCTCCGAATATTATTATCGGCAGTGCTGCAGGTTTTGCTTTTATGGATTTCATAAAAGAATTAACTCTTGCTGTTGTTGTTATATTACTTGCGGTTTTATTGTTTTTAAGCATTTGTTTCAGAAAATCACTTAAAGCTACTTCCGAAAAAATGCGGGAAATTTCTAAGATTGATAACAGTAAAACAATTACGGATAAAGCATTAATGATTCGTTCATTAATAATTTTATCATTTGTTATTTTAGGATTTATATTACACGATATGATTCACATTGAAACTTGTATTGTTGCAATGTTAGGTGCCAGCGTTCTTTTGTTATTTGAAAAACCTACCGATATTCTTAGAGATGTTGAATGGAATACAATTTTCTTTTTCATCGGTTTGTTTATAATAATCGGCGGTTTAGAAGCTTCCGGCGGTATTAAATTAATGGCAGAATGGATTTTGAATGTAACAAAAGGTTCTGAAAGTGCTACCGCAATGATTATTTTGTGGGCTTCAGGAATTATTTCTGGAGTAATAGATAATATTCCTTATACTGCGACTATGGCACCGATGATTGCCGAAATTCAAAAAGTAATGGGCGCTGATTACGCTTATCCTTTGTGGTGGTGTTTATCTCTCGGTGCTTGTCTTGGCGGAAATATGACAATTATAGGCGCAGCTGCAAATGTAATTGTTTCTGAAAACGCAGCAAAAGAAGGTTATCCTATGAGTTTTATGAAGTTTTTAAAATACGGTATTCCTATTGTAATTATTTCATTAACTCTAAGCACTATTTATATTTATTTTAGATTTTTAAATTAAGGATGAAATATGGAAAATAAAAAAACTAAAAAAGATAGCGGACATTCTGAGGTAATAGGTGCAATCATTTTTACCGTTATAATCGGTTTATTAATGTGGGCGGCTTCAGTTTGGCTGATTTAATCATAAAAACAATTTAATATAAAATTTAAAGACTCTAAATTTAGAATTTAGAGTCTTTTTTAATATATTGAAAATTTTTATAAAGAATTATTAATAATGTGCATATTTATGCTTCAATAAAGAGTTTTCTTCCTACAATATTTTGTTTACCATTGTAATAGCCTGCGAAATATCCGCCTTTTACCGGCTTGTTTATTGCATAATTATTCCTTGCAACAGGTTTTATAAACGGATTTTCCATAAAGGGATTATATTCTGTACTTTTTTGCACGCTTGTTACCGTATTTGTCGGAGTATAAACAACTTGTGCTATTATGTTTTTCAATCCGTTTAACATTTTTATTCCTCAACTTAATACATTCATATAATTAATGATTATATTTTCAATATCACAATTATACTTTATTTTTTGTTATTTTCTTTACATTTTTTAAAAAAATCATATATTTGAATTAGAAAGAGTTTAAAAATTAATCGTATTGGGAATAGGAATTAATATAATAAAATAGTAAACAAAATTTTAATTATAATATAAGTAATAAGCGGAGATTGATGCCTTTTATTGTATAGCAATGAGGATATAGTTGTGATTGGCGTTACGGTATTATATGAATTTTTTTGCAATTACTGTTTTTTAAACGTAAAAAAGTAAAAGTAAAATAAATAAGGAACTTTTATCTAAGACGATAGTTAAATATGCTTTTGTTTTTCCGCTTAGAATTAACATTAGTCGGGTGTGCAACAAAAGAGATTGTATATCCTTTATAAGATGGAAAAATACGTTAAGGCATTGACAAATTTCACCAAAAGTGTATTATAGTAGTTATCGTATTTGGTAAAAGTTTCTAAAAAACGAAAGGTAAAAATTATGAGAAAATTAGGTTTCACACTTGCCGAAGTATTAATCACTTTGGTAATTATCGGTGTAATTGCTGCTATGACAGTTCCTACATTGATGAACAACACAAACGCACAAGAATACAGATCAGCTTTGAAAAAAGCAATTTCTGCAACTAACCAAGCATTAACATTACACTATGCACTAGAAGGTGTTGGTGCTCAAGATTATTCAACTGCTGATGAATTAATATCAAATGTATTCAACAAACGTATGAGCGTTATCTCAGGTACAGGTTCAGATGAATTCTCTAACACTACAGAATGTAATGGTTCTACATTTACAACTGCTGACGGTATTCAATTCTGTATTAAAGACTGGGCAGTAGGTGCTTCTGATGACCAAACAGCTGCTTGTAACTCTTACAATACACAACCTTGTGTTTCCGGTAACAATGCAAACTTATGGATTGACGTAAACGGTAAAAGAAATCCGAATAAGATGACTACATCTTCAAATCAACCAAAAGATATTTACCAAGCACAAATTTACAACCAAAAAGTTGTTCCGTTTGGCGCTCCGACTCAAGAAGTTATGTTTGATAAACCTGCTTCATAGTTTAGAGTTTGTTGTAAGTTAACAAAAGATAATAAAGGCGGTGT
>CAZGRH010000088.1:0-6567 GCA_964527005.1 uncultured Muribaculaceae bacterium
CCTTTTTACCTTTAATGTCAGTTAAATCTTTAATAGATTTTTTCATTTCTATCTCTCCTTTTAAATAACCTTACTACCTTCATTTTCAACATTTAAAGTTTTTATTTCACAATTTACATTAAAATCAATAAATATCTGCTTTATTTCTTCAGAAACTTTTTCAAAACCGTCATTTTGAGAAATAACAAGAATTGTAGGACCTGCACCTGATATAACACAACCTAAAATATCATCTTTATTTTCCAATAAATCAGTTAATTCAGAAAAACCTTTAATAAGTTCTTTTCTGTACGGTTGATGTATTTTATCTTTTAATGATTTTTTCATTAAATCAGTATTTTTTTTATTAATAGCATCAATTAACATTGCACATTTTCTTACATTAAAAGTAGCGTCTTTCATATTAATCATTTCAGGAAGAACTGAACGTGAAATTTTAGTATCTAATTCATAATCAGGAATTATTAATGTTAATTTCCATTCATCAGGCCAATTTATTTTAGAATAAATAACACTTCCGTCTTCTTCTACAGAAGAAATACAAAAACCGCCAAATAAAGCAGGAGCAATATTATCAGGATGACCTTCAACTTCTGAAGCAATAGATAATAAAACTGCATCATCTGCAGGTTTTCCCAATAATTCATTTGCTGCAAGTAAACCGCCTACTATAACGGAAGCACTGCTTCCCAATCCTCTTGCTATAGGTATTCCTGTTTTTATTGTTATTTTTATATCACTAACCGTTTGACCTATAAAACTATATAATAATTCAATTGCTTTATAAACAATATTACTTTTATCTCTCGGAACGGAAAAAGTGTCAAAACTATTATTTTCATCAATAATATTTATTTCAATTCCGCTACCCGGCATAACTGTTTCTTCAACAGTAATTTCATTATAAAGAGGCAAAGCTAAACCCAAGCAATCAAATCCTGGTCCTAAATTAGCGGTAGTTGCCGGTACTTTAACTGTTACTTTCATAATCAACCTTTTATCTTATTTTTATCTTATTTGTATAGGCATTATTAAACATATATAATTTTCTTCGCTTTCAGGTTTAAATACCGTAGCGGATAAACTTCCGTTTAATCCTATTTTTACATTTTTTGCTTCCATTGTTTTTATAGAATCCAAAACATATTTGTAATTAAATGCAATTGCCAAATCATCACCTGTATATTCGCAATCTATTACTTCTTCCGATGTACCAGAATTTGGAGTTTCAGCTTTTAATAATAATTTATTATCACTAAACGTAAATTTAACAATACCTGTCCTGTCATTTACCATAGTAGAAACTCTGTCTAACGCACTTATTAATTCATCTTTTGAAATCAAAGAATTTTTTTCGGTAGATTTTGGAATTAATTGCTCATAAGGAGGATAATCTCCATCAATTAATCTTGAGTTTATCGAAAAACCGTTTGTTTTTAAAGTTAATTTTGATTTATCAATTATTAAACTAACTTTTTCTTCAACTACAAAAGAACAAATTCTTGCAAATTCATTTAAAGTTTTAGCAGGAATAACTAATTTAGCTTTTTTATTATTTTCATTTTTAATGACTTCAATCATTCTTGTTAATCTGTTTCCGTCAGTAGCTGCCATTTCTAACTTGTTTCCGTCTATTAAACAAAATACACCGGAAATAACATTTCTGTTTTCATAATTAGCAACCGCATAAACAGTATTTTTTATTGATTTTAACAAGGGTTCCAATTCTATTTCAATTTCAGAACCGTTTTCCAAATCACTATCCAATTTAGGAAATTCTTGAGCCGAAATACCTATAATTTCAAATTTAGAACTTCCGCAAGTTACATTTACAATATTTGTATCTTCATTTAATGAAAATTCAACCGGTTTATCAGGTAATTTAGCTGCAATTTCTAACAATTTTTTTGCAGGAAGAGTTATATTTCCCTCTTTTTTAACGGCTACGGTAGTTTTGGCTTTTATTGATATTTCCAAATCCGTAGCACTTAAATTTAGAATGCTATCTTTTACTTCAAATAATACATTTGCCAACACAGGTTGAACATTACCTCTTTGTGCGGTAACTTTTTCTACTATTTTTAATTTGTTTAATAAAGAATCTTTATCTATCGTAAAAAGCATATCATTCCTCTAATATTTTAATTATCTTTATTTTATTATATAAGAAAAAAAAAAAAGATAAATTTTTTTAAAATTTCTAAATGTTCTTTTTTTTTTTATTATTTTATATTATTAATTAGTGATATATTAAAATTAAAATATAATAGTAGTAATAAGTATTAATAAAAACTGTATAAAACTATCTGAAACTATCACAAATATTGAATTTTATAATTGTATAAAACTTGTAGAAAACAGTTCAAAACTTGTTTAATAGTTGTATAAAAAAATATATAAATTTTTATTTTAATAAAGTTTTGTAATTTTATTAACAGTTATATACAGTTTATTATATAAGTTTTCTACAGGTTTTCTACAGTTAATGTATAAAACTTCTTGTAAATTTTTTATACAAAAAAAGCATGAAAACATGCTATTTTATTGAATTTTTCCATGTCTTATTAAATAAAATAATTTTGTCAATAAGTTTTAAATTTTTTTTAACTGTTCAAAACTATTATTTTTTTACTAATTAATAAATCGTTTTATTTCTGTTTTATCCAATACTTCTATTGTTTTTTGATTATGAACAAAAATTATACAATTAATTAATTGTTTAAACATTTCAAATTCGGAATATGCTAATTTTTTATTTAAATCAGCCATATTATCTGCTAAAAATTCAGTAATAAGTACTTTATTTTTTAACACTAAAGTTCCGAAATAATCCAGTGCGGCTTTTGAATTAATTCCTTCAAAATAAATAATATCAGGATTTTGAAATTCTATAAATCTCATTGCTTTTTCAGTATTAAAGCCTATATTTTCATTTAATTCGCATTGATTTATATTTTTTAAATTATATTTGGCAATAGATTCAATTGTCATAATATTTTTTTCGGAATCTGCTATTTTTGATAAAATTGAATATGAAATATGTGTTTTACCGGCTAAAGAAGCACCGCATATTAAAGTAATTCCGGCTTTTTTAATTGAATTTTCTATAATTTCAATTTGTGATTTTGAAAAGCCTATTTCATTTAAATTTTTAGGAGGTTTATATATTTTAAGTGAAATTCTTTCTCCTTTTATGGTAGGAAAAGCTGAAATACTTGCAGTTAATACTATATCATCAACTTTAAAAATTAATTTACCAAGTTGCGGTAATTCACAAATATTTGAGTCTAAATCAGATAATGTTTTTAACTTAGAAATAAACGGTACTACAAGTACTGATGGAATATAACCTGTATTAACAATATCAGATTTTTTTCTAAAATTAACACTTAATCCGTTTTCACAATGTTCAAAAAACATTTCGTGAATATTTGATAATATTGCTTGTTTTAAAATAGCTCTTATTAAAATTTGAATGTGTTCATCAGATAATAAATCATTATTAAGTTCATCTTGCCAATTAAAAGATAACACATTATCATTTATATTAATTTCACCTACAGATGCACTGCTTTTATAATATTCTTCAATTTTTTTTAAGACAGAAGATTCTGATGAAATTACAGGTTCTATATCAAATCCCGTTTCTTCCACAATTTTATCTATTGCAAATAAATCAAGAGGATCTGCCATTGCAACAGTTAATACATTTTCTATTTTAAATAAAGGTATAATTTTATATTTTTGCGCATTGTTAAAACTTATATAATTTAAACATCTTGTATCTAAAATATAATCTTTTAAATCGACATAAGGAATATGTAATTTTGTTTCTAAAAATTTTAGTAAAATTTCCTCCGAAATTAAATTAGATTTAATTAAAATTTGACCGATGTTAACATTTTGTGAAACAGCAAGTTCGTGAGCTTTTTCAATATCTTCAAAAGATACTAATCCGTCACGTACTAAATCATATTTTAATTTTTCAAATGTTTTATTTGTAATTAAATCCATTTAATTATCCTAAATAGCTTTTAACTTTTTCAACAACGTAATCAACATTAAAAGGTTTTGTAATATATTCATCCGCACCTGTTTCTTCACCTATTATTTTATCTTCTTCTTGTGAACGTGCGGTAATCATTAAAATTGGAATGTTTTTATATTTTGCATCGTATTTTAAAAGTCGACTTATTTTATAACCGTTAATTTTTGGCATCATAACATCAAGTATTATTAAATCAGGTGAAGTTTCTCTTGCTAATTTTAAACCTTCTTCGCCATCCATTGCGGTAATACATTCATATCCGTTTGCTTCCATAACGAACTGTAATATTTCAATTATATCTGCTTCATCATCAACTATTAATATCTTCTTCATCCACTACCCCTTTTGAAAACGAATTAAGTTTTTCAACTAAATTTTTAATATCATTGCCATCTTGCGGACATAACCGAGATGAATACATTATATCATATTCTTTAAAGTCTTTGTCTATTGAATTTATGTATGTATTTAATTTTCTTATTTCAAAATCATAAACAAAAGAATCTGTATCAACGGCATAAGAATAATAATAACGGGTGTTTTCCGTTTCAAATTTTATATCTTTAAATACAGATGTTTTACGAATAATATTTTCTGAAATTATATTATCAATTAAAGAACCTGATTTTAAATTATTTTCTTTAAGTCCTATAAGTGAAATATTTATATGTTCTTGTTTTGATTTTTGAATTTCTTGTTCAAGAGAATGGAAAAATATTTCTTTTTCATCCATAACAGGTAAAGCAAGAAAGAATGTTGTTCCTTTGTTTATTTCACTTTCAAGCCAAATAAATCCTTTATGTGCTTCCATTAATTGTTTTGCAATAGGCAAACCAAGTCCGGAACCGCCTACTTTTCTGCTTAATGAATTTTCAATTTGCTTAAATTGTTCAAATACTTTTTGCCAATCTTCTTTTGCAATTCCTATTCCGTTGTCTTTTACCGATATTTTTATATATTCTTTACTCATATTTTTAGGAACGGAACTGAAAAAAGGATTATTTATAATTTCTTCAGCTTTTATTTTTGATGTTGTAATCTCTACAATTCCGTTTTCTTGAGTGAATTTTATTGCATTTGAAACAAGATTTGTAAGAACTTGTTCTATTCTTTGAGTATCAATGTAAACTTGTTCAAGATTAGTATCAAGATTTGTTATTATTGAAATTTTTTGTTCTTTACTCCAACTTTCAAGTGTATTTTTAACAAGTTCTATAGGTAAATTAATATTTGTTTTTTCAAATCTGAATACCATTTTACCTGCTTCAATTTTTGATAAATCCAATAAATCATAAATTATTGCACTTAGTCTTTTTACATTACGTTTTGCAAGATTTAAAAATTTTTCCATTGTTTCGTCAATATCACCGGCAGTTCCTTTTAAAATAATATCTAACGCACTGTTTATGGAAGTTAAAGGAGTTTTTAGTTCATGTGATACTATCGATATAAATTCTGATTTTAATCTTTCTAATTTTTCAAGTTTTATGTTTGTATCTTTTATTTCTTCATATAAAATAGCACTTTCTAAAGGAAGTGAAACTTGCTTTACCAAAGTTGTAAAACATTTTGTATCATCTTGAGTAAAATCTGTTTCTCTAAATACTTCTATTACTCCGTAAAATTTATTTTTTATATTTATTTTTGCAAAAAGATTATCATTATTAAAAATATTTAAATCATGTTCACCAAAATTATCTTTTGTTGTTTTTATGGTTTTTATGTCATCAATCGACGGATTTAAAGAAAATAAATTTTTAAAATTTAATAAGGCTCTTAATTTTATTGCTTTTTCAAGTCTTTGAGAAATAGGGAAAAGAGATTTTATTATTATTTTTATATCGTTAACTTCATTTAAAAATAATACGTATGAAAGTGTAAGTGATAAACTTTGGTCAAGTCCGTCCGTCATAATATCGATTAATTTTGATTTATCTAACGAACCTGCAAGTTGTGTGCTTGTATTATATAAAACATTTAATTGATATAAACTTTTTGCTAAATCATTATTGTTTTTTGATAATAATTTAAAAGTATCACATAATTGTAATGATGAATTAACATTAGCTACGAATAATTTTTCATTAATAGGCTTTTCAATATATGAATTCGCATATTTTAATATCAAAGAATTTATATTTGAATTTTTTAAAAGAACTATGGAACGCATATCTTTTGTTTGCATTGCCAATTTAAATTTTCTTAATAAATATAAAATATCGATTGATACAGATTCACAATCAAAAATAAATACTCCTGTAATTTCATTTTTTATTGCAGTATCAACTTCTGTTTCCGATGAAATAACACTAAGTTCAAAATTATTTTTAGATGTAATATTTTTTACATCTTTAATTGTTTCTGTATTATCTGTAATTAAAACAATATTCGCCATACAAATATTGTAACAACAAAGTAAAAAGGAATTGAATTGTAAAGAAATATTAAATTTAATATCTAAAAAGGCAATTATTTAAAGAATATATACTTTATATATATGTAGATGATAAACAAATAAT
>CAZGRH010000089.1:0-6535 GCA_964527005.1 uncultured Muribaculaceae bacterium
GTAGAAATGATGGGTGTTATCGGTATGGGTAACAATCCGATGGTAGGTGCTACCGTTGCAGTTGCTGTTGCAATAGAAAAAGCTATGAACTAGTTAAAATTTTGTTAACTAATTTAAAGAGGATACATAATTGTATCCTCTTTTTTAGCAATAAATTAAAATAAAAATTTTTTATTTATATGACAAAGGAATATTTATGACTGATTATTTAGATACTACAATAATAAATTACAAAGCGATGGCAAATGCAAACAGATTTAAAGCGGTACAAAACGAAAGAGATTGCTTTGGGTATTCTGTGCTAAATGAAATCAATACCGATAAACTAATTAAATCAAATGTTCGGTGCAAAAATAAAATTAAAAATATGAATTCTGATACTAATAAAAAAAGAAAATGTTTTATAAATCGATGTTTTGAAAAAATTAAAAATTTATTCATGAATAAAAGGAAGAACTTTTAAATTCTTCCTTTTTTTATAAAAACTATAAACTAAACACGTCTTTTGCGAGCTGCTTCTGATTTACGTTTTCTTTTTATACTTGGTTTCTCATAACGTTCACGACGTTTAATTTCTGAAAGTATACCTGCTTTTTGGATTTTTTTCTTAAATCTTTTTAAAGCGCTTTCAATACTTTCGTTATCACCGACTCTAACTTCAGGCATTTATTTTTTTCACCACCTTTATTGTTCCTTTATATACAAATACTAACAAGAAAAAAAATGAATTTCAAGTGTTAAAATCCCAATTTACAACAAAAGTCCCTTTGGATTTTCAAAGGGACTTTTGTGTTAAAAAGTTAAAATTATTCGTTAGGAATACACAAATCTTGAGTTAATTCTAACCACAAATAATCACACTCACCAGCATTATAGGTTCTTCCTTTAGTAGCTAAACCTGTAGCTAAACCAAGACCAGCACCAACAGGAATACCGATTGCAACACCGTGGTCATAATGGTCATGACAAGACATGCCTGCAATACCGACACCGACACCACCGCCGATAACCGCACCTGCAGCAGTATACCCCAAAGGTTTAGCCCATCTGTTTTCTGTTAAAACACCATTGTTATTTAAAACTTCAGCCTTGAACGGAACAACAGTGCCTGAAGGAAGTGTCATTGTTTCAAATTCAACGGTTACTTTATCATTTCTGTTCCAAATTTGTTTTTCTTCAACGTTTACAACTTTTGCGTACATTTTCGTATCAGCAGGAATAACTAAAGTACCCTCTTTTGTATAGATATCTTTTTTTGCAGTAAATACAACGCTATCACCAAGTTTTGCTTCTTTAGAAGTGTATTCTGTTGCAAAATAACCTTTAATAATATTCTTTGCAAAGACTACTTTACTGTCAGAATTAATTTGAACTTCGTTAACATCAGCTTTTTTTGTTACGTTTAAATGTTCAATTCCTAATTTATTGCTTACGTATTCAGGTTTTACACTATCCAAAGATTGACTTAATTTGTGCAATAGAACTGCAGCTTCCGCTCTGTTTAAATCTTTGTTCGGTAATAATTCATTTTCATTAGGATAATTTACATAAATTCCCAAATCAACCGTTTTCGCAAATTGAGCTTTTGCCCAAGTCGGAACATCATTTTTATCTGTGAATTGATTTAAAATTTCAGTGTTACCTTTAAAATCTTTTGTAATATGACTAATTACGGAAGCAGCTTCAGCTTTAGTCATGATTCTGTCAGGTTTAAACGTACCGTCAGTGTATCCGTAAATTAAACCGATATTTGAAGATAATAAAATATCAGCATAATCAGCTCTTTGTGCATCTACATCAGAAAAAGGATTATTTACATTTGCATTAGCATTTGTATAACCTAATGTTTTCAGTAAAGCCGAATTAAAATCTGATCTTGAAACTGTAGTTTCAGGGTTAAAATAATTTTTTGTCAAAGAAAGAACACCATCTTTAACAACGGCAGTTATTTCTTTATTAGCCCAATAATCAGCGGGAACATCTTTGTAAACATCAGCATTTGCCGGATTGAATGAGAACATAGCACATAATACGGCAAAAACAGCTAAATTTTTTTTCATATTAATTCTCCAACTCTTAATAAAATTGTACTGTCATCGAATTGATTATATAATAATGCTATGCATATTGCAATAAATTTAAATAAATTTAAATTGGCATAAAATATTTTTTATGATAATATGAAAAAGCGGACTTGTAGCTCAGCTGGTAGAGCAGTTGACTCTTAATCAATTGGTCGGGGGTTCGAATCCCCCCAAGTTCATTTTTTTATTGACGTATAATTATACTTATGATAAATTATACTTGTTCCACAAATATGAAGAATATGGGCATGTGGTGGAATGGTAGACACGCTAGTCTTAGGAACTAGTGCGCAAGCGTGGGGGTTCAAGTCCCTTCATGCCCACCATTTAAAAAGAGGCTTTAAGGTCTCTTTTTTGTTATGTATAATTCATTAAAATATATTTTTTATAAATAAACATACAATAAATTTTTATAGTAACATTATGTATGATAAGTGAAAAGAGCAGTTGAACCATCAAATGTTTTGTAATGATGAATTTGATTTAACTATTATTACTATTTGTTATAATGAACCTGATGTCTTTCGTACTTGTGAAAGCATTATTCAACAATCATATCAAAATTTTCAATGGATAGTTATTGATGCTTTAAGCAATAAAAAAATTCAGGATATATTTGAACGATACAAAAACAGAATTGATATATTTATTTCCGAGCCTGATGACGGTATTTATAATGCTTATAACAAAGGGTTAAAGTTAGCAAAAGGAAAATATATTAATTTTATGAATGCCGGTGATTCGTATTTTTCGCCAAAAATTTTGGAAGTAATTTTCAAGAAGCAAAAAAATCTGAATTCGGGAATAATATACGGAAATACGTACAGAATTATAAAAGATTTGTCTTTTATATATCGTTATCCCGAAAAATTATCAGTTGATTTTTTTATTAAAGGTTGTTTAAATACGCAATCTGCTTTTATTAAACGCAGTCTTTTTGATGAATTCGGTTATTTTAACGAAGAATACAAAATATGTGCCGATTATGAAAAATATTGCCAATTTTTTAAAAATAATGTTAAATTTATGTATATAAACAATGTTATAGCTTGTTACTATTGCAATGGAATTTCATCAGACCCTAAAAACAGAGAAAAATTATTGCAAGAAAAACAAACAATATTTAAAAAAGTATTTGTTGATTAAATTATAAATAACTGAAAGTGATATTTAATGAAAAAAGCATTAATTACCGGTATAACGGGACAAGATGGCAGTTATCTCGCTGAATTTTTGTTAAGCAAAGGATACGAGGTTCACGGAATAAAAAGAAGAAGTTCATCTTTCAACACTCGGAGAATTGACCATATATACAGTGATATTCACGAAAAATCCAATTTTAAGTTACATTACGGAGATTTAACCGATTCCTTAAATTTAGTAAGATTAATAAATGAAATTGAACCTGATGAAGTATATAATTTAGGCGCACAGTCACATGTTAAAGTTTCTTTTGATTCACCCGAATATACCGCACAAACTGATGCATTAGGTACATTAAGATTATTGGAAGCAATTCGATTAAATAAATTAGAACAAAAGACAAAGTTCTTTCAAGCTTCAACATCAGAATTGTTTGGATTGGTTAATACAAATATACAAGACGAAAAGACACCTTTTCATCCCCGTTCGCCTTATGCTGTTTCAAAATTGTTTGCATATTGGACTTGTATAAATTACAGAGAAAGCTACAATATATTTGCCACAAACGGAATAATGTTCAATCACGAATCACCAAGGCGAGGAGAAACTTTTGTTACAAGAAAAATTACAATGGCCGCCTCAAAAATAGCTTTAGGCTTACAAAAAAAATTATATTTAGGTAATTTATCCGTAAAAAGAGATTGGGGGCATGCAAAAGATTACGTAGAGGGAATGTATAAAGCATTGCAATATAAAAAACCTGATGAATTTGTATTCGCAACGGGAAAATCGGTTTCTGTTCGTGAATTTTGTAAATTAGCATTTAATGAAGTCGGTATTGATGTTGAATTTCAAGGTTTTGGTGTTGATGAAAAAGGAATAAACACAAAGTCGGGCGAAGTAATAATAGAGGTTGACCCTAAATATTTTCGTCCTGCTGAAGTCGATTTTTTGTGCGGTGACAGTTCAAAAGCCAAATTGTTATTAAATTGGGAGCCGACATATAATTTAGAAGCTTTAATAAAAGAAATGATTCAAGAAGATATGAAAACCGCCCAAAAAAATCAAATAAAAGAAAGCTTATAGATGAACAAGAATACAAAAATATATGTTGCAGGGCATTGCGGTTTAGTAGGTTCTGCAATTACAAGAACATTGTATAAACATAAATATACTAATTTGATATTAAGAACTCATTCTGAATTGGATTTAACACTTGCAAATTCGGTTGAAAAATTTTTTTCACAAGAAAAACCTGAAATTGTAATTATTGCTGCGGCAAAAGTGGGCGGAATTTTAGGTAATAAAAACTATCCTGTTGAATTTTTGCTTGAAAATTTAAAAATTCAAAATAATTTATTTGAATTTTCTTACAAATATAATGTTAAAAAATTAATTTTTTTAGGTTCAAGTTGTATATATCCGAAAAATTCACCGCAACCCATAAAAGAAAGTTATTTACTTTCTTCTCCGTTGGAAGAAACAAATGAGGGGTATGCGTTGGCAAAAATTTGCGGTGTAAAATTGTGCGAATACTACAGACGTGAATATAATGCTGATTATACTGCATTAATGCCCTGTAATATATTTGGTTTGAATGATAATTATCATATAGAAAACGCACACGTTATTCCGATGCTTATTCAAAGATTTCATAATGCGAAAATTAACGGAGATAAACAAGTTGTTGTTTGGGGCAGCGGAACTCCGAAACGTGAATTTTTATATGCAGATGATTTGGCAAAAGCAATTTTAAAAATTTTAGAAAAAGGTAAAACAAATAATTCAATCATAAATGTCGGAAGCGGGAAAGAAATTTCAATTATGGACTTAGCTTTTTTAATAAAAAAAGTAACGGGTTATTCGGGCGAAATTATTTTTGATAAAACAAAACCTGATGGTACTATGAAAAAATTATTGGACAATTCTATTATTTCATCTTTTGGCTTTTCTCCCTCCGTTGATTTAGAAACAGGTTTAAAATTAACTTATGTAAATTTTTTAAAAACAATTATCAAATAAATTATTCAGATGGTTTGTAATAAATAATCACATAAGAAAGATTTTCTATGAAAATTAATCCAAACTATTTATACTATAACAACAAAGTTGCAGCAAATTATTTCAATAAAAATATTTCACTTAAAGGTATTGATAACAAAGATACAGAATTGCGACCGGAGGTTACAAATCAGGATTTATACATAAATCCGAAAGGTGTTGCGTTGCAAGGTTATTTAAGCGATATGTTTCATGAAATACATCGTTTAACGTCATCTCAAAAACACATGACAAATAACGAATTAGCAAAATTATTTAAAGAATATTCCCAGATTGATGATAAAACAATAAAAGATATTATAAAAAAGAATTCATTGAAATGGAAGCCCAAATATTTTGTAAATAAAAGAGACGAAAGAGAATATTTTTACAAAATAAAACTAAGAATGGAGTTTTTAAAAGAAGCGGCAAAAATCATACCGAATTTAAATGAAAATGAATATAATCTGTATGACAAAAAATATGAATTTGAGGATTATTTATTTGAAAATGTTTGTAAACCCATATATGAAAGATATGCCGCTGAAAATGAAGAATACGAAAAAACAATTAAAAGCAGATTAAATTACAGTGATATATCTCAAATTATGCCTACTGATTTTAATTATGAATTACAGAAGTGTAGTGAAGATATTCAAAACAAGATAAAATTACAATTTAACAATGACTTTGAGAAAACACGGTTAAATTACATGAGTGTTTATGCAATTAATTCTTCAAGTTCAAATTATCCTGATGATTTTCAAAATGCTTTATTACAATATTTTCCCCGTTATGAAACTGTAGAGTCAGATAATCAGCACTTTAAATATGAACCTGTTTACAGATGGCTATGCATTGATGATATTGAAACTTTTTTAAAAGATTTTAAAGTCGGACACGAATATTCTTATCCTCGAAAACAGTCTTGCGCAAAATCAAAAAAAGGTGCTGAGGGAGTATTTTGTGATTATAAATCGTCATATAATGTAAAATTCAGAATTCATCCAAAAAATAAAATAACTAAAGCTTATGATATAAAAGACTATGATTATAATAAAATGACTAACTACGAACTTTCCGATGATATGTTGCCGATTTATAGAAATGAAGAAGTAATATATCCTGCAAATACAAAATTTAAAGTTCTTGGTATTTTCGGCAACTTTGAACATAATGAAGATCGATTTCCGATAATGAGTAAAGACGGAATTTACAGAATACTGATAGATTTACAAGAATTGTAATTCGTGCAGTTTTAAGTTTTA
>CAZGRH010000090.1:0-6509 GCA_964527005.1 uncultured Muribaculaceae bacterium
TGTCAGGAATAAAAATTCCGCCTGAAGTTTGTTCAGTATCTTCAATAACTTTAATTACTATTTTGTCACCTAATGGTCTGATTGCCATATTATAGCCCTCCTTATTTATCTGCCATATATCTATTTATACTATTAATTTTAAAATTTTTACGAATAATTAATAAAAAATTAATTATTCGTTTAATAACCAAGATTTGCATATCGATACAAATTTCTCTTTTTCATCCAAAAATAAATCTTCCGCATGAAAACAATTTAAAAATAATTCGTATTTCTTTTTACAAATTGCGTTATCAAAAAGTTCTTTTGTATGCCAAGCACATACGGTTGGGTCTTTTTCTCCCGCCATAAAAAGTGTTGGACATTTTATATCTTTGATAATATCAATCGGTTTTGTTTTTTTCCTTATAAGAATGGACGGCCTGACGGATAACCGCCTGTTTAATTCAAATTTTTTAAAAGTGGGCAGCCAAGCAGATTTTTTCCAAACTTGATTTTCTATTTTTTCAAAACTTACAGGCGGGCTAATTGCAATAATTTTGTTTATTAAATGATTATTTGCTCCGACTAATAATGCCAATGCCCGACCAAGCGAAAAACCCATTAAATAAATTTTATTATAATTCTTTGAAGCAAAATCAATAACAACATCTAAATCATTCATTTCTTTACTTGTAAAAGTATAAAAACCGGAACTTCTTCCGTGCCCTCGAAAATCCATAACCAACAAATCAAAGAATTTTTTAAATTCTTCACTTATCGCCCTGAAAGCGTTACTGTCTTTTGTCATAAACCACCCGGGAGCAATAATAATCACTTCATTAAATCCGTTTTTATAATGATTTACCGCTATTTTTACTCCGTCTTTTGTACAAAATTTTAATTCATTCATATATGCCTCAAAATAATTATTACATATAAATTATTTTTTTCATTAAGATTTCTTTACAAATTAAAAATAATCATTAAAGATTTAACTGAACATTGCCGACATAAAAAGTATAAAGGTTAAACAGGTAAAGACAATGAAAAAAAATATATTTATTCCGACAAGTAATATATCAGATGGAGTTGAATTCTTTTTAAGAGGAGCAAAAAAACGTAGAACAATGGCAATTGCAAGCGTCAGAAAAATAAATGCGGATATTGGTGTAAACTTAAAATTAATTTCGGTAAAATAGTTTATGATGAGAGATGTGAGCCACCTTTTTTAAGGTGGCTCTTCGTTTTATTTTTTTTCATGTTTATAAACTGCGGGCGTATCAGATTGTTGAACATCTTCCGTTTTATTCAAAATTATTAAAATTTCATCTTGTCCTGCCATTTTTAAATTATTTCTGGCAATGGATTCAAGTGTAGTTTCAGAATTAAAATTTTCAATTTGATATTTTAATTCTTTATTTCTGTTTAGTTCTTCATCTCTTTTTTGTTCAAGTCCCTTTTGCATTGAACGAAAATGAATACTTTTATTAATATTCATTACTGCACTTACGATTAATTCTATTATACAAATTAGCAAAACTATAGTAAAAAAAGAATATTTTACTCTTTTCCCGTTTTTTTGTTCATTAAAATTTCTATTTTGTTGCTCAGTCATAATAGAATTATACCTTATAATGTTTTATATAACCAGCAATTTACATAAGCATTATTTACAAAAAAACAAGGCGGTATTTTTTTTGTGCAAATATCTAATTTAAAATTACATCTTGGTTCAAACGGACAACCTGAAAAAACATCTTTAATTGATGGCGGTTGCCCGTAAACAGGTATTAATTCCGATGTGTTAAAATTCGGCAATGCCGCTAATAATGCTTTCGTATACGGATGTTTAGGAAATTTGAATAATTCATCCGCCGAAGAATTTTCAATTATTCTTCCGTTATACATTACAATCACTTTATCCGCAATTTCCGAAACCAACCCGAAATCGTGTGATATAAATATAAAAGAAGTGTTTGTATCTTTTTGAATTTCTTTCAATAATTCTGTTATTTGTGCTTGCACGGTTACATCTAATGCTGTTGTCGGTTCATCACAAATTAATATTTTGGACTTACAAGCAATTGCCATTGCAATTATAACTCTTTGACGCATACCGCCTGAAAATTCATGCGGATATGCTTTTAATCTTTCTTTTGCATTTGGAATTTTAACTTGTTCCAAAACTTCAATTGCAATTTGTTTTGCTTGTTCGCCTTTTATATTTTGATGACGTTCTATAACTTCCACCAACTGTGACCCGACGGTGTAAAGCGGGTTTAATGATGTCATCGGGTCTTGAGGTATAAGCGCAATTTCTTTTCCTCTTATTTTTTGCAATTTTTTATCAGATAAAGATAATAAATTTTGTCCGTTATATAAAATTTCTCCTGATAATATTTTTGCATTGGAAGCCAAAAGTTTTAAAATTGACATACAAGTAATTGTTTTTCCGCAACCGGATTCACCGACAATTGCCAGCATTTCACCTTTTTTTAACGAAAAACCGACATTATGTAAAGCTTGATAATTTTTTCCGTTAATGCAAAATGCTAAATTTAAATTTTTAATTTCTAAAATGTTCATAAAGAAATATTATATTATATTTTTTCTTTAATCAATCGGTTAAATGGAGTTAAACTTCAATTTCGCCCGTAAAAGAGTACTCTGCACGTCCTGTCATATATACATCAAAATTTGTGTCATTTTTTGTACCGTTCCATTCAATTAATAATTGTCCACCCGGTAAATTTACCTTAACTGTATTGTCACACAATCCGTTTAAAATTGAAGCAACTACACTTGCACATGCGCCTGTTCCACATGCCTGAGTAATACCGCAACCTCGTTCCCAAACATCTAAATTAATTTCGTTTCTTGATACTATTTTTATAAACTCAACATTGGTTTTTTCTGGAAATAATTTGTGGTTTTCTATTTCAGCGCCGTATTTTAATGCCGCAAATTTTGTATCTTCGTCTGTAATAATTACACAATGCGGATTTCCCATGCTTATTGCATTTGCAATAAAAGTTTTATCGCAAACTTCTATTTTAAAATTTAAATTATTTTCGACATTAATTGGTATTTTTTTTGTTTCCAAAATCGGTTTTGACATATTAACTTTTATTTTTCCGTTATCAAGAATTTTCGGAACAATAATACCTGCTTCTGTGTTAACCGAAAATTCATTTTTTGAAATAATTTTTTTGTCATAAACATATTTTGCAAAACATCTGATACCATTTCCGCACATTTGAGCAATTGTGCCGTCAGAATTATAAAATATCCAGCCAATATCCGTATTTTTCGTATTCGGATTTGAAATTATTAATCCGTCTGCACCTATTGAGAAATGTCTGTCACAAAGTCTTAATGCTAACTTATCGGGAGATAAATTTGTTTTTTCGTATTCTTCATAGTCTAATATTATAAAATCATTCCCTAATCCTTGCATTTTAGTGAATTTAATTTTCGGCATTCTTTTTTCTCCTGATTTTTTTATTTTTAGTCTTTTTTACTTTTTCATTTTTTTGTTCAACTTTATATTTTTGTTCATAATCAGCATTAAAAACTCGTATTTTTAATGCATTGATATAATCATCGTTTAAGTGGGCATAATCAAATAATATTGCGCCTTTTGCCTTAAATTCTCTATTTTTATGAATTTGAACAAGCAAATCTTCAAACTGTCCGCCCATAAACGGTACCATGATACCTAAATATATTTTTGTTGACGGACATGAATATTTAAATACATCTTTAATTAATAATTCTGCCGTATTTTTATCTCCTGACAGAATTAAAGGAGTTAACCCGTCAACATATTTATTATAAGACCAATCTTGCCAATTTTGCATTTTTGTAGCTTTACTTTTTTCCAAATCAGGAAAAACTACGGCAGTCAAAAGAATATTTTTTTGTTTTACAAGTTTATTAACTTGTTTTATAAAAGCAGCAATTTTATCTTGTCTGTATTTCGCCCATAAATCCCATTCTTTTGTATCATACTTTATTTCTAAAGGATTAATTCCGTACAATTCTTCAAATTCATTGCAAGCATATTGTGTATAACCCCAATTCATTTCTGCATAATTCGAATATGTAGGTTCTACAGTTTGCGGGTATCTGATATAATCTAAATTTAATCCGTCAATTTCATATTTTTCAATAAGTTCGGAAATAATACCCAATAAATATTTTTGTACATCAGGATTTGACGGATCAAAGAAATATCCGTTATGTTCAGACAAAGACGGAACAGGCTCAACAGAATCAAAAGAAGATTTTCTTTTGTTTGACCAATCAGGATGTATGCTCAAAACGTGTTTATTATTATATTTGGGATTATTATTGCCTAAATAAAAAGATTCAAACCAAACATGAATTTTCATTCCTCTTTTATGTGCTTCTTCTATCCATATTTTCATAGGGTCAAAGCCGACAAATTCTTCTTTTTGTGAAATTATTCCCAGATTATCCAAATAATTGCTGGGATATATTGTCTTTCCGTGAAAATATGTTTCTAAGAAAATATCAGTAATGCCTGCATCGTAAATTTTTGAAACAGTTTTTGAAATTTGATGAGGAGTCTTTTCTACAGGACGAATCCATACACCTTTCAATTCCGTCATTCTGTACGGAATTGCATTTTTTATTGCACCTTTTAAAGCATCCATAGAATTTGTAATATAAGTTTGTGCTTTTTCAGGTTTTTTTTCTGCTTTTCTTAAGCTATTTTTGGACACTTCCAAATATTCCGAAGCTTTTTTGTCATTATATAAAATATCAATATCTTTGTAATAATCTATAAGTGAATTTACTTCTTTTAATCGTTCTTTTGCTGCGAATATCAGACTGTTCGGAGTTAAAAATACTCTTAAAGAATTTGTTGAATAATCTATATAAACTTTTGATCCTACCTGAATATTTTGATTAATCCGATTTTTTGCAGTTCCGTGTCCTGAAATTACGAAACCGTTAAGCGGAATTATTGAATCAGCACCGTTTAATCTAACAACCATATTGTTTTCAACTATTGCTTCGGTGCCAAATTCGTTTGTTCCTGTTCTTAATCCGAATTTTGGAGTATAAACAACCAATTGATTAGGACCTCTTAAACCCGGATAATAAGAAGATGAACTTACATTTTTTTTCGGATCTAAAGAGTTAATTGAAAGTTGTATTTCTTTATAAATAATTTTTTCAGGTAATACATTTGTCGGAACGGGTAATAATTCAAGATTAATCGCCGTTTTGTTGTTTGCAGTTTTTTCGGAATTTGCAAAAGTTATTAACGGTTGAAAAATTATCCCCAAAATTATTATTATTTTTAACAAAAATTTCATAACTACATAATAGTAAAAATCTTTCGTTTTGTTAATAACCCATGTATAAATATTTAGAAAAGTGACATCTTTTTTTATTTGTCTTATAATCATAAAAAGAAAATTAGCGATAAAAAGAGGCAAATATGAAAAATACATTGGAACTTATTTTAAAAAATGCTACCGAAGAAATTAACAATGCAAAAAGTATTCAAGATTTAGATGATATAAAATTAAAATATTTAAGCAGAAAAGGTGAATTAAATTCTATAAAGAAAAATTTAAAAGACCTTTCTGATGAAGATAAAAGAATAGTCGGAGCATTTGCAAATAATGTTTCAAATCAATTAGATTCATTAATATCAGTTAAAAATGAAGAATTTTATAAGGTTGAATTAGACAAAAAACTTCAATCCGAAAAAATAGATATAACTTTACCGTCCGACTTCAGACCACAAGGTAAAGTTCATCCGTTAACGCAAACCGTTAATGAAATTGTTGAAATTTTTCAAGGGTTGGGCTTTTCGGTTATGCAAAGTGAAGACAGTCCTGAGGTTGAAACGGAATATATTAATTTTGATATGTTAAATTTCCCGCCTAATCATCCTGCTAAAGATATGCAAGATACTTTTTATACAAATGTCGCTCCGAATGTTATTTTGAGAAGCCAAACTTCAGGTGCGCAAATCAGACAAATGTTACATCAAGCTCCGCCTGTTCGAGTTATTTCTCCGGGGCGTGTTTACCGTTGCGAATCAGTAAGTGCAAGAAAAAATAATTTATTTCACCAAATAGAAGGACTTCTTGTAGATAAAGATATTACTTTTGGTGACTTAAAAGGTATTTTAAACGAATTTGTCAGAATTTATTTCGGTTCTGCCCGTCCGACAAGATTTAGAGCAAGTTATTTCCCGTTTACGGAACCGAGTGCCGAAGTTGATGTTCAATGCATAATGTGTCAAGGTAAAGGATGCAGAACTTGTTCGGGAACCGGTTGGTTGGAAGTTCTTGGAGCAGGCATGGTTCATGCCAATGTATTGAGAAATGTCGGAATTGATCCTGAAATATATTCCGGTTTTGCATTCGGTATGGGTGTTGAAAGACTTACTATGTTGAAATACGCAATAAACGATATTCGTCTATTCTTTAATAATGATACAAGATTTTTAAATCAATTTTAGGTGAAATATGGTTAAATTT
>CAZGRH010000091.1:0-4771 GCA_964527005.1 uncultured Muribaculaceae bacterium
TCCATTTTATTCCCTCAAATTTTAAATTTTTATGCCATTATTTCATTCATACCCGTCAAATCATTCCACATGATTTTTAATTCATCAACCGAACGATTTGAAAGGTTTTTAACACTGTATTGTCTGTTTGGAAACAATCTGTTTTTAATAGAATCCATATTTAAATGGATTTCGGTATTTCCTATTCTTTCAATTGTTTCAAGTGCATCAGATGTAACTTTTTTCCCGAACGAAACAATAGAATTCATTCTTGATTTAAAAGCTTCGTTAAAATTATTAATACCGCTAACAACTGCTGAAGCAAATAATTTGCTTTTTTCAGAAATATTTTTAACGGAAATTTCATTTCTTGAATTTTCAAAAACATCAGCTTGCAAAACATTACCTTTAAAACTAACGCCAAACGGATTTGTAGCCAATTTATTTGTTATCATTTCATTTGATTTTTTTGCAACTTTTACGGTGTGCAAACTAAATTTACCGATTTCCATAATTACCCTTTCTCTTAGTTATTGTTATAACATTTCGTATATTTAGAATAACATTTTTTTTAATTTTCCATATCATACTTTTGATGTAAATAATAATATAAATTTATTTAAAAACTTATATTAAGAAATGTTTACAATTAAAAAGAAATTCTAAAGTAACAACAAAAATATTCCGTTAATAAAAACAGAGATAAACGAAAAGGAACAGTATGAACGAACTAAATCAAAATTTAAGCGAATGCATCGGTGCATTTTTTTCTGAAGTAAAAGATGAAGTTATCAAAGGACTTGAAGAATATTTTATTATTAATAATTTAAAATTTGAAACTGTTTAAAACTACAGTAAATAAGTGTTATTATTTTTTTCTTCAAAAATAGTAGTAGACGGTCCATGCCCCGGATATACAACAGTATCATCAGGAAGTTTAAACAACTTGGTTTTTATTGAAGAAACGAGTTCTTCAAAACTGCCGTCCATAAAATCAGTTCTGCCTATTGAATTAAAGAAAAGAGAATCGCCGGAAAAAAGTTTATTATCGACATAAAAGCTTAAACCGCCTTTAGAATGTCCAGGAGTGTGAAAAATTTGTATTTTATTCTCCCCCAAACTTAAATCGGTATTTTCATCAATAAACGAAGTTGGAATTATAGGCTCTGACTCAAAAGGGAAACCCCATATTTCTAAAGTTTCGGGAATATGTTTTAAGTGAACATTGTCATCTTTATGAATATATATGGGAATATTTGGAAAATCTTTTTGTATTTCCGCCTCTCCCAAAACATGATCGAAATGACCGTGTGTGTTTAATACAAATTTTATCGAATAGCCATTTTCATCAAGGTGTTTTTTTATTTGAGAAAACGAGCCGCCAACATCAATCAAAGCAGCTTCTTTTGACTTTTCATCTTTTAAAATATATGTATTTACGGCTAACGGGCCTGTTTGCAAAATTTCTGTATCCATAATTTTATTATAACATAGGAATTTTTATTTTATTATGCTATTTTAGAATTATGAACAGTTATACAATTAAATTAAATTCTGCTCAAGCAGAGAAAATAAAACAAATTTTAAAAGACGAAAATGCAACGTTTGACGCAATTCAATACTCCGTTTGGAGAGCAAAAACCGCAAATTATCAAGCAGTATACTATGCAAGCGGAAAACTGTTGTTACAAGGAAAAGATGTAACCAATATAGTCAACAAAATAAATTTTACTCTCGGAATGAATGAATGTACGGAAAGTAATGTTTGTGAAACAAAAATTTCAGCTGATGTTTACATAGGAACAGACGAATCAGGTAAAGGTGATTTTTTCGGTCCGCTGGTTATAGCGGGAGTTCAAGTCAACGAACAAAACAAACAAAAATTTATTGATTTGGGAATAAAAGACAGTAAAAAACTTGATGATAAAAAAATACTACAATTCTCAAATATAATAAAAGCAAATTCTATTCATTCAACTGTTGTAATAACTCCGACTAAATACAACGAATTATATTCAAAATTTAAGAACTTAAATAAATTATTGGCATGGGGACACGCACGAGCAATTGAAAATATTTTAGAAAAATCTCCTTGCGAATGCGCTTTAGCTGATAAATTCGGTGACGAAAGTCTTATTAAAAATGCATTAATGCAAAAAGGTCAAAATATAACATTACACCAAATGGTACGTGCAGAAGCCGATATAGCAGTCGCTTGCGCTTCTGTTTTAGCAAGAGCGGAATTTGTAAAAAGAATGAATTCAATGCAAGAAAAATTTGAAATGGTTTTTTCTAAAGGAGCTTCAACCCAAGTAAAAGAACAGGCAAAAAATTTCATAAGCCAATATTCATTTAACAGATTGAATGAAGTTGCAAAAATGCATTTCAAAACCGCAACCGAATTAAACTAAATTTTTCAATATAAAAATTTATTCAATTTCTGATAATTTTTTATAAAGTTCTTTTTGTTTTGCCGAAATTGAAGCGGGAATGTTAATAACAATTTTTACATTCAAATTACCAAAGCCCCCCGACTTTTTCGGAAGTCCCAATTCTTTTAATCTTAACGTTTTTCCGCTGCGGGTTTCGGGCGGAATTTTAATTCCTATTATTCCATGCACTGTAGATATATCTTTTTTGCAGCCAAGAACAGCTTCCGAAGGAGTAATTTCTACATTTTTTGTTAAATCATCACCATCTATTGAATATTCTGCGTCTTTAAATTTTATTACAAAATACAAATCACCTTTTCTACCGTAAATATCAACCTTTCCCTCGCCTTTTAACCTGATTTTTTGTCCTTCTTTAACAGCTTTTGGTAATTTTACGGTTAAATTTCTTGTTCTGCTGACAATTCCCGTACCGCCGCATTCATGACAAAAACTTCCGTTTGAAGAACATTTCATGCATTTTTCAACCGTATTCATTTTAACATTAATCGGTTTATCGCTGATTAAATCGGCAACAGTAATGTACAAATCTTGCGTAACATCAAGATTTTCAGATTGTACATTTTGAGATTGCGTTTGTTGTCTTGATTTTGAAGCATGACCGCCAAATAAATCTTCATAAGAAAAAGATTGAGAAGAAGCACCGCCTCTTCGAGCGCCGCCCATTAAATCACCGAAAATAGAACTAAAAAAATCGGAGAAATCACCGCCGCCAAATCCTTGAGAAAAACCGCCCTGATTAAAATTAAAGCCCTCAAACCCGGGAGGAGGAGTAAAATTTGCCCCCTGTTGCCAATTTGCGCCCAAACTGTCATATCTGGATTTTTTTTCTTTGTCGGATAATACTTCATAAGCTTCATTTATATCTTTAAATTTTTGAACAGCATCTTTTGATTTGTTAACATCCGGATGATATTGTCTTGCTAATTTTCTGTATGCCGATTTAATTTTCGCTTCATTTGCATCTCTGTCTACACCTAATATTTTATAATAATCTTTATATTCCATGATTTCGTATCTCCTTACTTTCATAATAATATAAAAAATTAACTTATTTGAAATAGTTAATTTTTTTTTAATATATTCTGTTTAAATAATAAAATACATGCTATACTTTACTTAAACATTAGCCGAGAAATAAAAATGAAAATAAAAAAAATAATATTATTGTTTATTGCATTTATTTTAACCGTAAATACATCATTTGCGGAAAACAAAAAAAATCTGAGAGAATTGTTTCAAAACAATGAAGCAGTAATTTATTCTATAAATTTAAGAACATTTAATGCGAATGACAAAAATAATAACGGAATTATTGATTTTAATTCCGATGAAACAACAGGCTCTTTTCTTAACGCAATTGAAAGACTTGATGAATTAAAAGAATTAGGCATTAATACAATACATCTTTTACCGATAACGCCTGTCGGCAAAATTAAAGCATTAGGTACCGCAGGTTCTTTATATGCCATGGCAGATTTTCATTCTTTAAATCCGCAATTATCCGATGAAAAAAGCGAATTATCTTTAAAAGAACAAGCAGAACTGTTTATTGCAGAATGTCACAAAAGAAATATTTATGTAATTGCAGACTTACCGAGTTGCGGGGCTTATGATTATTTTTTAAACAGACCTGATTTATTTTTACATGACGAAAAAGGAAGCCCTATTGTTCCTGCTGATTGGAAAGATGTACTGTTGTTTGATGTTCCTGATGATTTAAAATTATTCAAATCAGATATTTTTATTTTACACAAAATCTTTGTAAACAATATGATAGCATTGGGAATAGACGGAATCAGAGCTGATGTGGCTACCTTAAAACCAAAATTATTTTGGGAAGAACTTATAAAATATACAAGGAATAAAAAAACTGATTTTATGTTTTTGGCAGAAGCTTCCGAAAACTGGACGGAACCGGTTTCAGAAAAAGCATATTTTACGAATTATAAAGAACTTTTAGAAGCAGGATTTGACGGTTACTACGGTAATTATTTCAATTTAAAAAACTGGGAGAAAAAGAACGATTTAGAACTTGCCGTAAAATCGCAACAAAAAACATTCAAAAAATATAAAGAAAAAAAATCGGTAATAGGCAGTTTTGAAACTCACGATGTTGTAAGCCCGTTAATTTCCGGCGGTGAAAATTTTTCTAAAATAATTATTTGGTTAAACGCAACTCTACCGCTAAATCCATATTATATTGACGGTTTTTTACAAGCTGACGATTATATTTACGATTATGCAAATAAACCTGCTGCTTACTCAACTACAGATGATGAATTTTACTACGTACATCAAGGACAAATTGATATTTTCAATTTTTCAAGAAAACCGGGGTC
>CAZGRH010000091.1:4871-6331 GCA_964527005.1 uncultured Muribaculaceae bacterium
CAAACCTTTTAAAATCAAGATTAAAAGGTGTTTTAAGACCCGCTGAAATAATAATTATTACCTTAAATTAACACAAGTCAAACAATTTTTCAAAAAAATTGATGAAAAACATTGCCAAAATCTGAAATATAAGTATAATAAATCTTATAAAACCAGAGGAGGTCGCATGAACAAAGAAGAATTAGTAAAAGAAGTTGCAACACAAACAAATCGCACACAAAAAGAAGTTTATCAACTTGTATCTATTATGGTTGAAACTATTCAAAAAGTTGTTTCAAAAGGAAAAAGAGTAAATTTAGTGGGTTTTGGTTCTTTCGAAACTCGTAAAAAGAGAGCAACAATCGGTCGTAATCCAAGAACAGGTGCTCCACTTGAGCTTCCTGCAAAAACAGTTCCCGTATTTTATCCGGGTAAAAGATTTAAAGATACAGTTAGAGGTTAAGTTGTTATCTTATTTAAAAAGAGCATTTGTTATACAAATGCTCTTTTTGTATTTTTAAATAAACTTAATTTAAGATTCTGTTGCAACACAGACAAGTTATTGCCGTAACTTTAACTTTTGTATTGCAAAAAGGACATACTTTAAATACTTCACCCATTTGCGGCGTATAATTCTGTTCAACTTCTTTTTTCTTTTGTTTTATTGTTGCAATAATAAAATTAATATAATAAGAAATTATACAAATTAATGCAATTCCTGCAAAAAGCCACCACAATTCTTTAACAATCAAACAAATTAATAATGCAAACAGAATTGTAGTTATACATCCCGAAATTTGAATATTATACATTTTTTAATTCCTTTGGTTTTGATATTGACGGAGGTTGAATGTACAAAGGCTTAATTTTTGCCCAATGTAAATCATCGTTCGTTTCAAAAAATATTTTATCGGTAATTTCAGATAAATATAGACCTAAATTATCATCATTTTCTTCATAATCAATATATTGTATACCATTTAACGTAAGGAATTCACCTATGGATTTATCGGAAATTACTTTTATATTTCTGTTGATAATTTTTCCAATTAAATCGTCTTTTGAAACAAGACAAGGGGCAATCCGAACTTCACCATTCGAATACTCTGCATAATAAACTTTATTCTTTCTTGCATCAAGAATAACAACAACATCACCATCCGCAATTTTTGAAAGAATACGTAAAGATTCAACTCCGATTAATTTAATATCAGCCCGTTGACAAAGCACTCTGGCAATTGTTATACCTGCACGAATTCCCGTAAAACTGCCGGGACCGACATTTACCCCTATTACATCAATATCTTTCATTAATAGATTATGTTCTTTTAATAAATCTTTTATTTTCGGAATTAAATAAACACTGTGATAATTAACATCAGTACTGTTTATTACTAGTGAATTTAAAATTTTGTTATCATTTTTTAAAACAATGTAAGTTTTATTAAAACAAGTATCAAAAACTAAAGTTATCATTCTTC
>CAZGRH010000092.1:0-6224 GCA_964527005.1 uncultured Muribaculaceae bacterium
CTCCTTAATTAAATTTATTCTTCTGTAGCAGCTTCTGCTTTTTTTGCGGTAGTTCTGATTTTGTTAATCATAACTCTTGTAAAGCTTTGTCTGTGACCATATTTTCTTCTATAGCCTTTTTTCGCTCTTTGTTTATAAACTAAAACTTTTTTAGTTTTGCCGTGAAGAACAACACTGCCTTCAACACTTGCATTTTTTACATAAGGTTGACCGACTTTTGATTTTTGACCGTTTACAAGCATTACAACATTGTCAAAAACTACTTTTGAATCAGCTTCATTTTCTAATAATTCAATATCAACATAACGACCTTCCGTAACTTGATATTGTTTTCCGCCTGTTTCAATAATTGCGAACATATTAATTTCCTTTCGTTTGAGGTAATCGTAGCATGCGCATTTAATAACGATTTACCTATCTGCATACATGCATATTACTACGCATTACAATTTAGTTTAACTTGCACAAAATGCAATGTCAATAAAACTATAAACTTATAGCTATACATAAATTTAAATTTATTGAATATTAAATTTTATTAAAAACTTTAATTACGGCTTGAGTTCTGTCGTCAACACCAAGTTTTTGAAAAATTCCCCCGACGTGAACTTTTATTGTATTAACACTGACGTCCAACAATTTTGAAATTTCACTATTGGTTAAACCTTCGCAAATATATTGTAAAACTTCTTTTTCTCTGTCTGTTAAATTGTAGCTATCTTTTATTTCAAATTTATTACTTTGGTTATTTTCCGATAATGCTTTTAATACAATATCTGCAATCTTAGAGTCAAACCATGCTTCACCGTCAATAACTCCTTTAATTACATCCGCAAGTCTGTCAGGATTTATATCCTTTGAACAATATGCACTTGCACCTGCTTTTATTGAATTTAAAACTTCCCGTTTCGTGTTGTGGGATGTTAATATAACTATTTTTGTATCTTTACGTAATTTTTTTATTTCGTATGTTGTTTCAATCCCGTTTATATTTGGCAGTCCCAAATCCATAATTACCAAATCAATCGGAAATTTTTTTACTGTATCTATTGCTTTTTCTCCGCTATCAGCTTCAAAAATTTCGTCTATAAATTTTTTGGATTCAAAAGCAGTTTTTAAGCCAAATCTTATTAAAGCGTGGTCTTCTACTATTAATACTTTATACATTTATCCTCGATGTTTTTTTACTGTCATAATAAGAATTAAAAATTTGAATAGGCTCAATATTATTGTTTTCAGGATTTTTCGAATTTAATATTTTTGAAAAATCATTTAATGTATATTTCTTCAAAATTTGCAAATCTTCAAATTTAATTTTTGTGTTTGTTTCTTCAAGCATAAGTAAAAGTACTTCTGCGCAAGATAAAGAAAAAAATACATCAATAATTTTTCCGTCAAAATGTGAATTTTTACCTTCTAACATTATATTTAAAGCTTCTTTTATCGGCATTTTATCTCTATAATGTCTGTCTGAAGTTATTGCGTCAAAAACGTCACTTACTGCAAGAATTCTGCCGCCAAGCGGAATTTGTTCTCCTTTTAATCTTCGAAAATAACCTGTTCCGTCGTATCTTTCATGGTGAGAAGCCGCAATTTCCGTTATTTCCGAAAATAAAGAATTTACACTTGTTTGTTTTAATATGTCGTAAGTATATTTTACGTGTTCTTTTATATGCGAATATTCATCAGTTGTCAGCATTCCTTTTTTTTGAAGAATATCGTCTTTTATTCCTATTTTTCCTATATCGTGTAAACGAGCCGCTTTTATAATAACATTGGTTACTTCTGAATTTAATCCGAGTTTATCGCAAATTAATTTTGCATATAAAAGTACCCTATCCGAATGACCTCTTGTAATTTTGTCTTTTGTGTCAATAGATACCGCAAGTGTATTGGTAAACTCTTCAAATAATTGTTTTTGTTCTTTTAACATTCTTTGTTGAACCTTAAATAACAGATTGTTTTCTATTGCAATTCCAGCATTTGTACCGATTGCAAAAAGAATTTCTTCATCCTCTGTTGTAAAATCGCACATTTCTTTATTTATTACTTCAAATACACCTATAATCTCAAATTTAATATTCCTAACGGGCATGCATAAAATATTTTTAACTTTGTAATTTAAAATTTTAGCAATTTCATCATTATATCTATAATCCGAATCCGCATTTTTTATATTGACCGGTTGTCCGTTTTTATGAACATATCCTGCTAAACCTTTATCAGCGGAAAATCTTATATTAATATTTTTTGTTAAAGTTGAAATTTCGGAATATAGCTCATTTTTGTCATTATCATATAAAAATATATGACAAATTTCCGCATTTAAAAGTTTTTTTGTTTGTTCCGTAATTGTTACCAATAAATTATTAAGGCTTTCTTTGTCGTTAACATTTTTTGCAATTTCTACAAAAGCATGTAACAAATCAATATTTGTATTATGTTGTCCGTTGTTCGGAATTGATAAAGATGTAGAAATGCTTTTTAATATTTCATCAATTTCCGCATTTAAATATTTTGAATTTGTTTTATTTGAAGTTTCTTTTGCTTGCTGAATATATTTGTATGCAATTTGTACAGTCGCAATTTTTAAAGAAATTAAGGCACAATATTCATACGCCTTTGCCTGTAAAATTGGTATGTTATGGAGTGCTTGAATTGCGGAAGAAAAATAAGATAATGCATCTTCTTGTTTGCCTTCGTAAAAATAAACCCGACCGAAAACAAAATTATTTACCGCTTTTGCTTCATCATTATTTGTACTCTCGCATAAGAATTTTGAATCTTCACATAATAATAACGCTTTATAGTAATTAATATCTTTGTTTAAATATTTTATTAAGCTTTCTAATGAAAAACAAATTGATACGGATGAAATATCTTTATACGCTAAAAAAATTTTGTGTGCTTGTTCTAACTTTTTACTTGCTTGCGTATATTTATTTTCTGCATATAGCTCTATAGCGTTATTTAGCAGTAATATTGCATTTTCTTTTGTTTCTTGATGTGATATAACAGGCAATTTCGATAATATCCTCTTAACAAACCAATGTTTTCATTATACAATATTTTTTGAATATTTGTGACAAGGAAACTAAATTTATGCAAAAAGTAAGTATCATTATTCCTGTATATAATGAAAAAGAAACATTTTTACAATTGTTAAAAAAGGTTGAAGAAGCGGATTTCGCCGGTTTGGAAAAAGAAATTATAATGGTTGATGATTGTTCCGATGACGGAACAACCGAAATATTAAGAGAGCTTGTCGATAAATATAAAGTTTTGTTTCATGAAAAAAACAGAGGAAAAGGTGCTGCAATAAAAACCGCAATTCCCGAAGCAAGCGGAGATTTTGTAGTAATTCAAGATGCGGATTTGGAATATTTGCCTGACGATTATAATAAATTATTACCTTTATTGATAAATGATGAAGCGGATGTTGTTTACGGTTCAAGATTTAAAGATAAAAATAATTCAAAAAATTTTATTCTTAAAAACAAAATAGCAAACATGTTTTTAACATGCTTAACAAATATCCTGTTTGGCGCAACAATTACGGACATGGAAACATGTTATAAAGCTTTTAAACGAGAATTTATTCAAAATGTAACAATAAAATCGGAAAGATTTGATTTTGAGCCTGAAATTACTGCAAAAATTATGAAAAATAAAGCAAGACTTGCGGAAGTTCCAATATCATACATGGGAAGAGGGCATGAAGCAGGCAAAAAAATTAAATGGAATGATGGAATTCATGCAATTTTGGCTCTAATAAAGTTTAGATTTTTTGATTAATTGTAAAGTTTGTTAAAAAAAATTTTTGTTAAAAATTTTCATACTGTCAGTATATTATAGGCAATTTTGTTTAAAAATTTTAATTTGATATGTTAAGATTTAGTAAAAATTTCAGCTTAAAATAGCAATTAAAATTTTTTTTAAACTTAATGTAAGTGTAAGACGTATGGAAAGAGATTATGAAAATTAATTCTGTTGAAATGAATCCCGCATACCTCAAAGGCAAAGTAAGCAAAGACATGCATTGCAATGCAAGAGGAAATGCGCATGTGAACTGTGACTTAGCAAAAATGGAATTGTACGACAAAATTAACACGACCGCCGGAGAGAAATTCGGAGGTCGTTTGAGTTTTAAAGGTGGTCCCGTTAAAACTCCACCATTACATAAAATCGCAAATTTTGTCTATAAAGACCCGTTGTTGGGAGAAGCAATTTTTGCGACGCTTTTAACCTGTATACTAAGGCCGTTGACTATTTTGGCTCTTGCCAGAACAGACGAACAAAAAGAAAAATGTAGCTACCAAGCTGGTAAATCAATTTCATCAGGTGCTGTAGGTCTTGTTACTACATTCATGATCGGAACACCTATTAAAAATGCAGTAGCTAAAGCTATTGAAAATGGTTCAGGCAAAATTCCAACTGAAGTAAAACAAGCACAAAATGCAGTTGTTGAAAAAGCTAAAGACGCTTTGAAAATGTTTGTTGAAACTCAACCCAACGGAAAAGATGCAGCAAATGTATTAAAGAATTTTGATGGTTTTGTTAAAGGTGAAGCAGTTGATGGTGTCAAAGTCAGTGCAAAATCATTAACGAAAGAAATTAAAAAATTACTTCCTAAAGAAACCTCAAAAGAAATTCTTAAAGGAGTTAAAGCACAAAAAGCAATTAACAATTATTCTAATACCGTAAAAAATGTCAGTGATAAGTTTCTAGAGCCTATTGTTATGATACTTAGAGCAAAAATAACAATTGCGTTGGTTCCTTTACTTGTTTCACTTATTTTCGTCAGAAAAAAATCAGTGGCAAAAAGCAATGCGGCAGCTGATAATACGGTAAATGTATATAATATGTTGCAAAACGCAAATAAAAACAATGTCTTTAGTACATTATTAGGAGATTTTGGCAATGAGAATTAATAATATTTCAAATCAAAATTATTACATTAATAACAACCAAAACAAAAAAGCGGTTAATGCATCTCCCAATTTCGGTAGGTTTAGTGTACAAGGAGTATTTAATAAAATTACGGCACCTGCTGTAGGACCATTATCAAAGGTGTATGAGGCATTTCCTAAAAACAAATTTGCACAAAAAGCGATGGCTGCTTTTAGCCGTTCAGATAAAACATTTACTCACATATCTGTTTTTTGTTCTTTTATTTTATCTTCATTCTATACTATAAATGCTTTAAAAAGTAAAAAAATAGCTAAAGAACAAAAACCGCAAATGGTAATCAATGATGCATTAACATTTGGAGTATCTGCCGGTACATCTTACTTATTAGATGGTATAGTCACAAAGCAGTTCAATAAATTCGTTGATGGTTATTTAAAGAAACATAATGATTTTTATAGCACTCTTTCGGAAGATGCAATAAAAAATACAAAAGCAGGTTTTAATAAAATAAAATCTCTAGCGATTTTAGGTCTTGTATACAGATATTTAGGACCTGTACTTGTTACACCATTGGCAAACAAATTAAGTGCAAAATTGTTTGAGAAAAAACAAACTAAAGAAGCATAATACAGTTCATTATAAAAAGAAGAACCGACTCATTGAGTCGGTTCTTCTTTTTATAAATATTAATAAAAAAATATTCAGCCGTTTTTCGGCTGAATATTTAATATATTATTAGTGGCAACCGCAACCGCAGGAGCAAGAACCTTTTAATGATTCTTTTGCTTCTTCAAGACGCATTTTAATACGTCCGTCAACTGCAATACCTTCGCCTGTTTTTTCCGATATTAATAACGGATTAATATCTAATTCATCAATAAATTTATAATCTGTTACTAATTGAGATAATCTTAACAATGTTTCTTGAATTTGTTCTATTTGTGCCGGTTTAGTACCTCTTGCACCTTTTAACAAACCGTAAGCTTTAACGGATTTAATCATTTCATCCGCATCAACATCAGTTAAAGGAGCAATTCTGAATACAACATCTTTAATTGTTTCAATAAAGACACCGCCCAAACCGAACATCATCATCGGACCGTATTGAGGGTCTGTTGCAATACCGCAAACCATTTCTCTGTTGCCTTTTACCATTTCTTGAATAATAACGCCTTCTAAACCGTCAATTAAACCTTTTTCGGTAAGTTTTGCAATTAAGTCTTGATATTCTGCTTTTAATTGTTCTTCGGATTGAATATTAACTCTTACACCGCCAACATCTGTTTTGTGAGATGTTGTTTTTGATGTCATTT
>CAZGRH010000093.1:0-6162 GCA_964527005.1 uncultured Muribaculaceae bacterium
ATTAATTAAATCAATTTTATCTGGGAAATCATCATCTCCCAAAACTTCTCTTAATTGTTTTTGACAATAAGCTAAACCGATTCCGCTTCCTTTATCTTTCGTTGTAAAATCCGGTTCAAATATTTTATTTTGAATTTCAACAGGAATTTCGCAACCGTCATTTGAAATAAGAATTTCTGTTTTCTTTAAATCAGAACGAACATCTAAAACTATTTTTGATGTATTTTGAGCCTCAATAGCATTAAATATTATATTCATTAATGCACATTCGAATTTTGCTTTATCAAAAGATACATTTATTTGGGAATTTAGTTTATTTTCGATAGTTATATTCTTTTGTTTTGCTTTTTCTTCACACAAGTTAATAACAGATTTTACGGAAAAATCCAAATCAAAATTTGTTATAAACGGAGTAGACATACACCTTAAATCACTTATAAAATAAGAAATTGCAAATGAAGCTTTTTCAATATTTTTTATTGCACCTGAAATTGAATTAAAATTTTCTTCATCTAATTGAATTTTTTCTAATCGTTTTTCAATTATTTTGGTATACAAATTAACAATTGAAAGATTATTTTTAATTTCGTGTGCTACGAATTTCGCTTTATCAGCAACAATTTTTGCGGTTTGAATATTTTCCTCGTTTTCTTCATTTTGATTATTCCCCGCAATATGATATGAAAATTCAGAGTTTACTTCATCTAACAGATAAACAATATTATTAATGGATTTATTTAATACGGAGTTTTCTCTGCGGTCAGGAACAAATGAAGATAACAATGGTTTTAAATCAATTATTGAATTATCTGAAATTGTTTTTGCGATTTCTGTTATGATTTTAGAATTGTATAAAACGCAAAGCGGAGTTGTATTTTCAATTTCACCAAAAGAAAAATCCCAAATAATACAAGCTGAATATCGTTTTCCGATGACAATTAAAAATTCTGTTTCACCCCATATATCATCTTTTTGAAAATTTTTTATATTAAAGCCGGACAATAAATCATTAAAACCGAATAAATTCGCATTGGAAAAAGATAACCTTTTTATCAATGAATCTTTTTCTTTTAAATTTTTTAAACGAAAAAAAACACATCCCTCAAATTTTTGATTAGAAACAATCGGTTCTAAAATTGAGCGGAAGAGCCCGTTTACGGTCTCTTCCTTATAATTTTTTATTGAAAAATCCAACAAATAAACTTGTAGTGTGTTGTAGTTTTTTTTCATAAACTATATCGCCATTTTTAATTTTTTTCTGTTCAAAAAACCGTTATTTATTGCATATAAAACGGCTTGAGTTCTATCATTTACCTGTAACTTTTGAAATATATTGTTTACGTGTGTTTTTACTGTCGTTTCACTGATAAACAATTGTTTTGCAACTCCTTTATAAGTTACCCCCTGAGTTAATAACTCAAGGACTTCTTCTTCTCTTTGCGTTAAAAATTGCAATAAATTTTCTTCGGATTTTGATTGATTAGATTCTTCTTTAAATGTTTTTTGAAAATATTCGAAGAAGCGAGAAGATAAACCAGCCGGAAGATAAATTTTACCTTGCATTACTTCTTCAATGGCATATACTAACTGAGAAGAAGCCATTGTTTTTAAAATATAACCTTTTGCACCTATTTTCATTGCTCTGAAAATCAAATCAGAATCATCATATCCCGTAAGTGCAACAATTTTGCAACCGAGGTTTAATTTTTCAATTTCACTTATAGCGCTTAACCCGTCTTTTTCAGGCATATTAATATCCATCAACACAACATCCGGTTGATATTTTTTTACCAAACCCAAAGCAATATTTGCATTTGTTGCAGTTGCAATTACTTCAAAATTTGTTTCCAAGTTGATTAATTCCCTGATTCCCAATAAATGGTCAAAATTGTCATCAACCAAAACAATTCTGATTTTTTTGTTAAAACTTGTACTTCTCATACACACTCAAGCTCCCCATATCGCCATGCCTTATATTGTTATATTACATGCCCGTTATTTCAAACTCATCCATAATTTGATGTATCAAGATTAACAATTAGATCAATCTTTTTATAAACAACAAGATTAACAAAACCTTTAAACCCCAATATTCACTAAAAAATTTTAGATTTGGGTGATTTGAACGAAAAATGGTACATTTTTAATATTTTTGATTGATTTATTCAATAACGTCTAAATCATTTGTATGCATTTTCTTTTTCGCATTTTCTTTTAAAATATTATATTTTTTTAATGCTTTAATTTTTTTATTATCAAAAAGGTTGTTTTCTTCGGTTTCGGTTCTTAAATATTTATTATCAATTGAAATTTTACCGTTTTGACAAATTACATCACAAATATCAGAAACACTATAATTCCCGTCTGTATTTTTTTTAACAAAAACCAATGTTGCATTACTCAAAGCAATTAAATGTTCTATATTACTTTGTACTAAATTCGGATAATTAATTGAAATTAAAGTTTTAAATGTTTCCAATATATTATCAAAAGAACCCATTTTTAAAAAACAAACAAAAGACAATCTGTTTGTTAAGTTTAATTTTAAAATTTCAATAAAATTTTCAAAATTAATTTTTGTATAAACAACAACTTCATCATCCGACAAATTAGAAGCATTTATATTCAGGTTGAATATCGGATTTTTATTTGTCTTTTGGAACAAGGAATTAAAAAATTCTGTTTGAAAAATTTTTGAAACTTCATTCAGACTTACAAAGATTATATTTTTTCCTTTATTTATTCGTTCAATTAAACCTGTATCAAATTCTGAATTAATCTCCATTTTGGGAACAAAATCCGACTCATCGGCAGATATAAAATTTTTATTTATTTCTGTACGTTCTTTTATATTCATTTAATTACCATTATTAATAATCTTTTTTGCAAGTTCAATATAAGCTTTTAAAATAACTGAATTTTTGTCCGTTTCATTTAATGATTTCTTTTTGTTTTGTGATTTTACAACCGTTATAACTTCTTTCGGAATTTTATAATAAACCCTGAATATTGTTCTTTTTTCAAAATCAGTAATATTTTTTTCGTCCGTTTCACTGTATTTATTACAAATTATTCTGACATTTCTGTTAAAAAAGAATGGGTTTAAAAATTCTTCAGCAATAACAAATTGACCTACTTGAGGTTCTATCAAATAATACAAAACATCAGCAAGTGATAATATGTCTTTTGTTAAATTATCATTATTTTTTGGAGGTATTATAAATACATATTTGAAATATTTTTTTAATTCTATGAAAAATTTCCGGATTACCTTGGAATTAACGTCAATTTCTTTTGAATGAAAGAAACCGCTGCCTATCACATAAAGAAAAGAATTCGGATATTTATCAATTTGAGATAATATACCTTCTTTACAAATATTTGCAATAAAATAATTCAAATCATATTTAAAAGGTAAATTTAACCTTGTTGAAATGTCATTAATATCACTATTAAAATCAATTAATAAAACTTTCTCTTTTGCAATATCCGCAATTTCTTTTGCAATATTAAACGAGAAAAAAGTTCTTCCGACACTGGGTTTTGTCGAAATAACCACATTTAAAAAATTTTGAATATTCTTCTTATTCGTTTCCATAACTATATTTTATTCATATTATCAAATTAATACATATACAGTTTACACAAAAAAGTTAAATTTATCAATTTTTATGAGATAATTTGTATATGGAAAGAATTAGAATTATAGGTGCAGGATTAGCAGGCAGTGAAGCTGCATTGCAAGTTGCGAAACAAAAAATATATGTTGATTTATACGAAATGCGACCTAAAAAACAAACAGGCGCTCACAAAACGGAGAAGTTTGCGGAATTTGTTTGTTCAAACAGTTTAGGTTCATACGATATTACAAATGCCTCCGGCTTATTAAAACATGAAATGGAAATTTTAGGTTCTGTTTTATTACCGGTGATAATGGAATGCAAAGTTCCTGCAGGTGGTGCATTAGCAATTGACAGAGAATTATTTTCTTCCAAAATAACGCAATTAATAGAAGAAAATCCGTATATTACAATTCACAGAGAAGAAGTTACGGATATAGACGATGAAATTCCAACTATAATTGCATCAGGTCCGTTAACATCAGATTTGTTAAGTCAAAATATCAAACAATATTTGGGTGAAGAATATTTACACTTTTTTGATGCGATTGCTCCTATTATTGAAAAAGAAACAATTGATTTTAACAAAGCTTTTTATATGAACAGGTATAATAAAGGTGATGCGGATTATATAAATTGCCCGATGAATAAAGAAGAATACGAAAATTTTTATAATATTCTTATCAACTCACCGAAAATAGAATTAAAATCATTTGAAAAGAATGCAAAATTCTTTGAATCTTGCTTACCAATAGAAGTTATCGCATCAAGAGGGATTGATACTTTAAGATTTGGTCCTTTAAAACCGGTAGGGCTTACCGATGAAAGAACAGGCACGGAAAACTACGCAGTTGTTCAATTACGTCAAGATAATAAATCCGCAAGCTTATATAATCTTGTAGGTTTTCAAACAAATTTAAAATGGGGAAGTCAAAAAAAATTAATTCATTCTGTTCCGGGGCTTGAAAATGCAAACATTGTAAGATACGGAGTAATGCACAGAAATACCTTTATGAACAGTCCTAAAGCTTTAAATCCGACATTACAATTAAGAAAAAATCCGAATATATTTTTTGCGGGACAAATTACGGGAACGGAGGGATATACCGAATCTATTGCTTCCGGCTTACTTGCAGGTATAAATATTTCAAGATTAATTAAAAACAAAGAACCGATTGAACTTCCGCAAGAAACAATTTTAGGCGCTTTAACTCATTATATTTCGTTTGAAGGTCATACTTCTTTTCAACCGATAAATTCAAATTGGGGTATTTTATCAGAAATGGAAATGGATAAAAAAATACGAAAAAATAAGAAATTAAAAAATGAACTTTTAGCAAAAAGAGCTTTAGACACATTGAAAGAATTTTTAATACAAACAGAAAAAGACCTTGAGAGTTAATTCTCAAGGTCTTTTTATAACCGTAAAATTAAGCGTTTAATTTAATGTATTCCGCATTTTGAACACCATCAATCATATTGATTTTTTGAAGTGTTTTGGCATCAACATCAACATCTGTCGTAATAATCATAATTGATACATTATCTTTTTTATTTGATTTTTGAGCAACTTGCATTCTGTTAATATTAATATTGTTTTCACCTATAACGGCAGCAACTCTTGCAACCATAGACGGTTTATTTTCATGTGGAACCATTAACATGTGTTTTTCTGCTTCTATACTCATATTATAATCATTAATACGAACTATTCTCGGCATATTTTTTGCAACTAAAGCACCCGTTACCGTATTTTCTCCAACATCCGTCGATAATGTAACGGAAATTGAACCTAAGAAAGTACAATCTTTTTGAGCTTTTGAAGTAACAATGTTGATACCTTTCTTTTTCGCCATAATCGGAGCATTTACAAAGTTTACGCCCTCAACTGTTGCTGAAAAAATACCTTTTTGAACTGCAACCTCCAACGGTGCGACATTCAATTCCGACAAACTGCCGTTTACCGTGATATTTATATCTTTTAAATTACCTTTTGATAATTGTTGAACAAGTTCGCCTAAATTTTCGGCTAATTGCATATAATCTTTAACCGGTTCTAAAATATCCGCTTTTAATGCAGGAATATTTAATGCAGCTTTAGCACTACCCCCTGTTAAAACTTCTTTTATTTGTTCCGCAACATCAATTGCTACGTTAAATTGAGCTTCTTTTGTACTTGCACCTAAATGTGGAGTCATTGTAACATCAACATCACATCCGTATAAAGGCGATGCGGTAATGTCAGGTTCGGTTTCAAATACATCTAATGCAGCTGCTCTTACCTGACCGGATTCCAACGCTTCTTTTAGTGCCAATTCATCAATAATTCCGCCACGAGCACAATTGATAATTCGTACACCTTTTTTCATTCTGTTTAAAGTATTTCTGTTAATTAAAGAAGTTGTTTCTTTCGTTTTTGGAGTATGAATTGTAATATAATCACATTGACCCCAAAAATCATCTAAATGATTAACATATTTTGCGCCGAATTTTTCAACGATTTCTTTTGAAGTATACGGGTCAGAAACAATAACGTTCATTC
>CAZGRH010000094.1:0-6148 GCA_964527005.1 uncultured Muribaculaceae bacterium
TTTTCTTCTTTAATTTAAATCCGTATTTTTCAAAAAGAATAACCAGTTCTTGGGAATTACAAAATTCTTTTTTTGAATTAATCAAATATTTATACGCAAATGAACGTTTCTTAAAAACTTTACAAACAAGCAAAACAAATATATTAAAAATTTTTGAAGCTAAACAATTTTCTTCAAAATCCAAATGCAAAAACTCTCCGTGAGGTTTTAAAATTTTAAAAATTTGTTCTATTGCCAAATTAATATTTTCAATATTTCTTAATCCGAAAGTTTCGGTAATTGTATCAAAATAACATTTTTCAAAAGGTAATTTTGTAACATCACAATTTAAAAATTCAACATATCTGCATTTTTTTCTCGCTATATTTAGCATGTTTTCCGAAAAATCTACCGCATACACATTCGTTCTTTTATGCATAAATTTAATTAACTTTGATGTATCTCCACTGCCGCAACAAATATCTAAAATTTTACTTCTCGGATGAACATCCAATAACTTTATCGCTTGTTTTTTCACATAAAGATGTAATCCAAACGATATTATATTATTCATAAAATCGTAAGAATAAGCTATTTCATTAAAAGTATTTTTTATCTTAGCAGGATTTTTATCAATCATATTCACTAAAGAACGAGGATTTTGCAGAAAACAAAACCCTCTTATATTTGTTTTTAATAATCAAGTGAAGAAACCTCATCCGATTCTTCATCTTCTTTTGTATAATTTGTATCAAAGTCATCGGGCAGTAAATCATTATCAGGCCAAACAGTTGTTTCATCAGCTCTTGTCGCCGCAAGATTTAAACTTGCCGAAAAATCGGAATTCGTTAAATCTGCTTCTTTAACAATACAACCTGCCATATCCGCATCCGTAAAATTACAATAATTAACTGTAGCATAACTAAAATCAGTACCGTTTAGTGCAGCATCCGAAAAATCCGTTTCAACAATATTAGCTCTTGTAAAATCAGTAGCATTTAAATCAGCCCCGCAAAAATTAACATTTGACAAGTGCGAATCAACAAATGACGTACCGGCTAACTCCGCATCCGAAAAATCAACTTCTTCCAATGTCAAATTTGAAAAATCCAATTCAGTTAAATCCAATTCACCTGCCGTTTTTTTATATGCATTATACTCTTCCGGTTTCTTAATGATTAATTCGGAAAGTTCTTCTTTTGAATACATTAATATCTCCTTAATAAACACTAAACGACTAACTTTTATGTAATTCCACAAACTGTAGAATTTATAACATATAAAAAGTTATATTAACATTCTATAGATAAATTTAAATTATGTAAACAAAAATTTAACAAATTAGGCAATTATTTTTTACAAAAATACTTTATATAAACATAGGTAAGTAGGGTAAGGTTTCATTTTGAATATTCAAGGTAGAAATATAGGCATTAATAATGCCGAATTGAATATTAATAGTTCAGCATTGATAAATTCGTTATCAAACAAAAAAACGGATGAATTCAAAAATGTACAACGAACGACAAATCCGATGAAAGCAAATGTCACACCTGTTGCAAACGGATTTTTATGTTCCCCTAATTTCTTATTAAATGTTTATTTGGAAAATAAATATTCTGATTTTTTAATCAAAAAAGCACCGGAAATTAAAAACAAACTGGCAAATTACGGATATGAACTAAAAGTCATTCCAAATAATGTTAAAAAAATAGAAAAAAGTCATTTGCAAACAACAACGGCATGGGCAATGCAACTTGCAACCGCAATGAAAATACCTTCTTATGAAAGAAAAATTTTAGAACAAGCATGTGTTTTTCATGATTTTGGCAAATCCGTAATTCCTGATGAAATACTAAACAAACCGGGCAAATTAACAAAAGAAGAAAAAGAAGTCATGGATTTACATGCCGAATTCGGATATAAATTATTAAAAAATACGCCAATTAATAAAAGAGTATTGGAAATTATTAAAAACCACCATAAACCACACACAAATGAGTCAGATATTTTGCAAGACATACTGTCTGTTGCCGATATTTATTCGGCACTTAGAGAAGAAAGAGTGTACAAAACTGCTCTCTCTAACAAAGATGCATTAGACATCTTGCACCAAAAAGCCGATAGCGGCGAAGTAAGTACAGAAGTTGTTAACGCCTTGGAATATTTATTGACTGCAAATAATGCGAAAGCATGACAAAAGAACCTCAAAAGAGGTTCTTTTGTTTTTTAATTTTAAAAAATAATTAAATAGCTCTTTGAACTTTTCCTGCTCTTAAACATGAAGTACAAACTTTAACTCTTTTTACTGTACCGTTTTCAACTATTTTTACGGATTGTAAATTAGGGCTTTGTCTATACACATGATGTTTATGAGAGAATGAAAGTTTAGAAGCTTTCAATGGTTTTTTACCGCATACTGCACATTCAACTGACATTTTTATTTCCTTTCAAGTATTGTTTATGTGTTAATAATATATAAAAAAGAAGAAATAATCAAGTAGGGAGTAAAAATTATATTAAATAATATAAACAAAACCTTTTTTGCGGTAGAAAAAGAAATTTATTTCTATTAAAATAATTGTATTGGAGACGGGTATGGATATAATTGCCGAAACAGTCAGAGAGAGAATAGAAAAAAGAGAAAATGCCTTTTTGTCGCCTTTTGCAACAAAAAGTTTTGAGACAAAAGGCAGAAAAGTTTATGAAAAACCTTGTGATTTAAGAACGGAATTTCAACGTGACAGGGACAGAATACTACATTCAAAAGCTTTCAGACGTTTAAAACACAAAACGCAAGTTTTCTTTTCACCTTATGATGACCATTTTAGAACAAGAATGACACATACTTTAGAAGTTTCTCAAATATCGAGGACCATTTCTAGAGCTTTAGATTTGAATGAAGATTTAACCGAAGCAATAGCTTTAGGTCATGATTTAGGGCACACTCCATTCGGACACAGCGGTGAAAGAGTTTTAAACGAATTAATGCCGAATGGATACAGTCACAATATTCAAAGTGTAAGAGTCGTTGAATTTATTGAAAACTTAAATTTAACAAAAGAAACTTTAGACGGAATTTTAAATCATTCTTATCATTGCCTCCCTAACACATTAGAGGGGCAAGTAGTAAGAATATCCGATAAAATTGCTTATATCAATCACGATATTCAAGACGCAATCAGAGCAAACATTATAAAAGCAGAAGATATTCCGCAAGAAAGCATATCATACTTTTCGACAACAAATCGTATCAGATTAACTAAATTAGTTAATGATATTGTACAAAACAGTTACAAAAAAAATGAAATAAAAATGTCGGACGAATGCACAAAACAATTTAAATTGTTAAGAAATTGGATGTTTGACAATGTTTATAATAATTCTCCGGCAAAATATGCAGAAGATAAAGCGCAAAATGTTATAAAAAGACTTTTTGAATTTTATTGTGACGAACTGTCAAAAAAATACCCGAATTCAAAAAATGAAGACATTTTTCAAACGGCATGCGATTATGTTTCAGGAATGACAGACAGATATGTCTTAATTAAATTTGAAGAAAACTTTCTTCCCTCTCCTCTTATCCAAAAAAATAATGATGAATTCTTATTTAAGCTGGCAGACATGAACGGATTGAAATAACGAATGACTCAAACCAAAACATACAGTGAAGTAATTGATGAAATAAGAAACCGCATTGATATTGTAGACATAGTGCGGTCGAGAGTTGTTTTGAAGAAAAAAGGCGCAAATTATTGGGGATGTTGTCCTTTTCACAACGAAAAAACACCGTCATTTTGTGTAAATCCGCAAAAAGGTATTTTTAAATGTTTTGGTTGCGGCGAAGGCGGCGATGCAATCAGCTTCTTAATGAAAATAAACAATCAATCATTTTCGGATGTTATAAAAGATTTAGCACAACAATTCGGAATAGAATTACCGATGTTTTCCGGAGATTCGAAACAACATGCTGAAGAAAAACAATCAATAAAAAATTTACTGGAAAAAACCTGTAATTATTACCATGAAAATCTTCTAACACTGCCGGAAGCAAAAGCGGCATTGGATTATCTTTTTAACAGAGGAATTACAGAAGAAATAATTAAAGAATACAAAATCGGATATTCAACAAAAGGATATTTTGACTTAAAAAATAAATTCAAAGCAGAATATACTCCAATGGTCATGGAAAAAGCCGGTTTATCGGTAAAAACGGAAAAAGGTGATTATGTTGACCGTTTTCGCAACAGAATAATGATACCGATAAGAGATGAAAACGGTGCGGTTATCGCATTTGGAGCAAGAGCAACCGAGGCAGGTCAAAATCCGAAATATCTTAATTCGCCGGATACTCCGCTATACAACAAAAGCCGAATTCTATACGGCATAGATGTTGCTAAAAATAAAATGATTGAAGATGACTACGTTGTGATAATGGAAGGATATTTCGATGTTATTTCCTCCCAAGCGGCAGGTTTAAAGAATACTGTTGCTTCTTGCGGTACTGCACTTACCGTTGACCATGTCCGATTAATCGCAAAATATTCAAAATCAAGAAAAATATTTTTATCTTTTGATACGGATTCTGCAGGATTAAAAGCTACACAAAGAAGTACAGATGTTATAAAAGAAGCATTCAGCGGGTTAGGAAATATAAAAATGTATGACCAAACTTATGCTTCATTAGCTGATAATCAATATACCTGCGAAATTCGTGTAGTTGCACCTTTTGACAGTAAAGATCCCGATGAATATATAAGAGAATTCGGAATAGAAGAATATAAAAAATATATTAAAAAAGCACCGCTTTTACTTGATTTTCAATTAAATCAACTGTTAAAAGAATACAATTCCGATTTTACTCCGACCGATAAAGTAAATCTTATAAAAAAAATCATGCCTTTAATCGAGGAAATCCCGAATAAAATAGTTCAAAATGAATATATAACCATAGTCGCAGACAAGATTAATATAGACGAAAAAGCTTTATTGAACGAGATAAACAAGAAAAATATCGTCAATAGGCAAGAACAACAAGATTTTTCGAGAATTGTAACAAAATCTTCAAATATCGCCGAAAAAGCACAAAAAAATTTATTAAGCTTGTTTCTTATCTGTGAAAGTAATTCAGATATAAATTATCTTTCGGAAATAATCAAAAATGTTACATTTACAGATGAAAACTTAATTATTATTCTAAAAACAATTGACAAATTGTTATATGCGGTAAATAATGATGGGGAAAAACTGATACAAGCCCTGTATACACAATTTGCTGAGGATAATCAATTAAAAGACATAATAACAGATTTGATATATATAGCGAATAGCTTTAGAAATCTTTCGGAACGTGATTTTAAATCCGTTGTTAAAGAAAATGCTCAAAGCCTTCAACGATATCGGACCGATTGCGAAAACAAGCAGCTGGTATCGAAATATAAAAACTTGAAAGATGATGATGTCGAGTCAATGCAATATCAAATGCAAATTCGTGAACAACTAAGAAAAAAACAAAAATCGGAGAAAATATAAAAATGAGTAAAAAACAACTTTCAGATTTATCGGTAGTAAGTATAATGGATGAAGAAGAAGTAATCGATAACGAATCTTCCGATAATTCCGGTATTATTTTAATGACAAACCCTGATAATATCAGCTGCGACGGTATGGATGTTTTAATGAATTCGGAAAGAAACAAAATCATCGATACTATGGAAAATGAAGATTTATTTTCGGCAGACATGGTTGAAGATGAAGAAGTCGAAGATGTTTCTATGACTGATGTTTTACTTCCGAAAGGTGTTTCTTTTGATGACCCTGTCAGAATGTATTTAAGAGAAATCGGACGAATTAAATTATTAACGGCAGATCAAGAAATTGATTTGGCTAAAAAAATTATTCAAGGCGGAAATGCCGGTGCAATTGCGAAAAGAAAACTTGTTCAGGCAAACTTAAGATTGGTTGTAAGTATAGCAAAAAAATATGTAGGCAGAGGAATGTTATTCCTTGACCTTATTCAAGAAGGTAATCTGGGATTAATCAGAGCAGCTGAAAAATTTGACCACGAAAGAGGATATAAATTCTCTACTTACGCTACTTGGTGGATTAGACAAGCAATTACAAGAGCTATTGCAGACCAAGCTAGAACAATCAGAATACCGGTTCATAT
>CAZGRH010000095.1:0-6109 GCA_964527005.1 uncultured Muribaculaceae bacterium
GATGCAGTACCCGACGCTGATTTCGTTGTAACAAATCCGACACATATTGCTTGTGCATTAAAATATGATGCGGAAAAGATGGAATCTCCGAAATTATTAGCAAAAGGTACGGAGTTATTTGCGAAAAAAATTATAGAAATAGCAAAAGAACATTCAATTCCCGTAATTGAAAATCCCCCTGTTGCAAGAGCTATTTTTAGAATAGTGGAAATTAATGCGGTTATTCCGCCCGAACTATATAAAGCCGTAGCAGAAATATTGATTTTTGTATATAATTTGCGAAATACACAAAAAAGTAGTAATATAAAATAGAGATAGTTAATTTTAAAAAAAATGCAAACACAAATAAAAGATTACATTGATATAATCGAAAAAGTTGCAAGAGTTGAACACAAACGTATTCCGACTCACATGGTTGATTATGATGAACTTATCAGCATAGGTATAATCGCCATTCAGATTATGTTAAAAGATAAAAATGAAGAAGAAATGAAAAAGTACAACAGTTCTTATATCGCAACTGCTGTGCGTTGGGCTATCAGAAATGAACTACGAAACAGATATAAATGGTATTCTCTAAAACATGAAAAAAATAATTCGGAAGAAAATCCCGATGAAGATGAAGAAAACGCAATAACCCCCGGAAAAGTAAGAGAAGCGGTATATGAAACCATTTTATCCATTGACAGTTTAGCTGCTGCCGCATCGGATAATGATTCGCCTTTCGATTTTATAAAAGATACATCGGCATTGCCTGATGAAAAAGCTGAAATATCAGAACTCGGAAAAGCTATTAGAGCAGCTATTGCAAAACTTCCTCAAAAAGAAAGAATTATTATAGAATATCGCTTTTACAGAAACATGCAAGTTAAAGATATTGCGGAAAGAGTCGGTTTGTCATCTTCAAGAATTACAAGAATAATTCAAGCGGCTTTAAATACCGTTCGTGAATATTTAAACAAAAAAGAACATTACGATTATTAATTATTAAAATTAAACTTCAAATAATTTATGCAATCTTATTTGGATTTCTTCCGTATCTAATTCAGGAGTTAAATTATTTAATTCGATTGACTTTTGATAAAATTTTGCAGCTTCTATATTTAAGCCTTTTTCTTCATAAACTCTTCCTAAATTAAAATTAGCCATTACATAGTCAGGATTTAAAGAAAGTGCTGTTTTAAATAATTTTTCCGCTTCTTTTAAATTACGAATTCCGTCCAAATAAATAACACCTAAATTATTATAAGCGGAAGCAAAATCAGGATTTAAGGCAATTGCTTTATTGTAAGAAATAATCGCTTCTTCCAAATAATCTTTTTGCCATAATGCTAAGGCACATTTATTATAAGCTATCGCATTTTGAGGATTTAATCTTATTGCTTCACAATAAGATTTAATAGCGCTATCGATATCTTCTGTTTTTGAATATATATCACCGAGTTCAATAAAAGCCTCATCACTGTTTTCATCAAGGATTATCGCAGTTTTTAAATATTCAAGCGCACTGTCAACATCATCAAAAATATTATTATAGACAGAAGCAAGTGTTTGACAAACAATAGAGGTCCATTCCGGATTCGGGTTTTTATCAATTGCAAACTTATAATGTTCACAAGCTTCTTCATATTGTTCCGCACTAATCAAAGCAAAAGCAAGTGCATTATGATAAAACGGATTTTCAAAATCTTTATCCAATGCTAAATTAAATGCATTTATTGAATTTATAAAATCTTCTCGTTTTAAATATAAATGTCCCAATTGATAATATATATCGGGATTATTTTCGCCCAATTCAAGCAATTTTGAATAACAATCAATAGAAAAAGAAACTTCATTTTCAAAATAAACTTGAGTTAAAGTCGCAAGTTTTAATAATATTTCTTTATTACACGGATTAGTTTCTAATGCTTTAACATAAAAGTCTTTGGCACTTTTTACTTCTTCATTTTTAATATTTATATCCGCTATCTTTTGATAATAAATTTCTTCTCTGCCTATTGCGTCTGCTGCAGCATCATAAGCTTTAACAGCCATTGCATAGTTTTTTGTTTTTTCAAGAAAATTGCCGATTGCGTCAAAAAACAACAATGAAGCATTTTTCCATAAGTTTTTATAAAGAACTTTCATTGAAGAATAATCAAAAGGAATACTTATTGCGCCTGATAGCATATAATATAAAGAATTTGAAAAATCTTTTGCGTTTATATTTGTATTATTCATTTTATCAATATACATAGATGCGAGAGAAAGTCTTGAACGAGCAGATTTTACAGGGTTTAATTTAATTGCGGTTTTAAATTCCTTTTCAGCTTCATCATATTTCTTTGCTTTTTCGAGAAAGAAACCTGCATAAATTCTTGCATTTGAGTTGTTTGGAGAAATATTGATTGCAGATTTACACTGTTCTATTGCCGAAGACAAATTTATCTCTCCTTTATCCCATAACAATGTTGCCAGACGATAATACGCCTCGGCAATATTAGGATTAAATTTTATTGCATCAATGTAACTTTCTACTGCATTATCTAATTCAACTCTTGAACCTTTCATTAAATATTGCTCGTGATGTTTGCGAGCTTCTTCCATGAAATCCATTGCCATTAGATTGATGTCGGATTTTTCATTGATGTCGAAAGTAAAATCTGTTTCTTCTTCAAACATTAATTAATTTCCTCTATTATTATAATCCAATAAATTTCTGCAAAAGTGAACCCTTTTTACGATAAAATACTACTTTTAGAGTAGAAAAAATTAATTTATGTAAATTATAAGTATTAAAAGTCAATTTTTTTATCTGTTTTGTTTTTATATATACAGAGTAACAAAATGGAGTATAATCATGTTTCCGACTTTAAATGCAAATTTACTTTCTCCAAGAAGTTTAAATGCGAATAATAGACCTGAAACACTTAAATTTCGCCAAAAACAAGGTGGCGACTATTACGTTTCGAAATCAAAAACAAACAAAAAGAAAGAAAATCATTTAAGAAAGTTTATATCTACAGGCTTACTTGTTGCTTCTACCGCATTTATTGCAATAAAACATCATGATAAAATAAAAAAGGTTACAGACAATCACAAAATTGATAAAAAATCTTTAAAATATCATTTGGATATTGTAGGACATTATACAAAAGAAGTATTTAAAGATTTATTCGGCTTTTTCAAAAATCAAAGCAAAAAAGCAAAAGCAAACGCAAGCGAAAACATTTCAAAAATGAAATCAGTAATAGTAAAATAATTTTATGATAAGTTATAACGGCAATACAAACAATATATTTTCTTGCTTTCCGCAGTATACACTGGGGGAAGTTTTTGATAAAAATAGAGCCGTAATAAAAGAAAACATTCAAATTAATGAAGAAAAAAACGATGAATTTGTAAACATCAAAAAAAATAAAATTTCACAAAAAAGGAAAATTTTATTCGGTTCAACTGTTGCTTCAATTATATTAACGGCTAGTATTTTGAGTTTGGTTTTCTTAAAAGGTTTGCACGGAAGTACACTTAATCGTAAATTCTTAAATTTTAAAAATAAATTATCACACGATATTAACGAATTAAGCCACAATGATACAATAAAAGATTTTCCTACAAGAGTTTCTTTCTTTTTAAAAAAATGTATGAAAAAATCAATGGATGCAATGGAAGCTGCTTCTAATTTCACTACATTTAAAGATTACGGAAGCACAAAAGTTATGAAAACAAACAAAGTTACCGGTGCTTTTGCTGACGGAACAACGTCGGGGTTTAAAAAAATTGTAGACAAAACTTTAGGAAAAAAATATACAAAAGTTGATATTCAACTTCATGATTTAACATCATTGTTAAAAGAATATGACATAAAAAAGCTTAAAGCATTAAGCCCCGAAGAGCAAGCAAAAAAAATAAACATCAACGGTAAAACATTAACGTTAGCACAATGGATTAATGAACTTGAAGTTTATGCAAATAAAGTTGATGATGTTTTTTCTTCAAACTTTAGTGCAGGAGCAAGAAAATTACGTGACAAAAAGAGAACTCAACTTTTAGAAGATTTACCGAACAAAATACACGATAGATTTTTCAAAGATAAAAAAAGCTTGTTTAATATTTCAAACTACAAAACATACGCTACCGAAGATTTAGCGAAACAAGCTCAAAACGAATTAAAAAGCAATATTTTAAATGCGAAAAATCAATTATGTAACAATTTCGAAAACATAATTGATAATGCAAAAACATCAACAAATCTTTTTTCTTCCAAAATAAAATCAAATGATAGTTTTTCAATTACAACTATTGAAAAAATAAAAAAGCAATTATCGATATTAAAGAAACAAGGAACTCCCCAAAACGAAAAAATATTAAAAGATATAAATAACTCAATTGATGATATTATAAAAAATATATCATCAAACAACATCTACAAAAATTCAGATTTAAATTCAATGAAAAATATTTTAGAAGAAATAAGAAAAAATATTTTAACTTCCGGCAGTTCAAACGGAGCGTTAGATGAAATAACTTCGGTATTAACAGGTTTGAATAAAGAAAAAATCATTTCAAATTCTTGCTTAAAAGGATTTAATAAAGCAGCAAACAAAGTAGCTTTAGGATTAAAAAAGGCTACCGATCTTGAAACGGGGGAATATTTTTTAAAACAAGCGGAACTTAAAGTCGGTTCTGCACCTACAGATGTATTATCGGTATTAATACCCGTAGTCGGAGGTGCATATTCTATTGGAAAAGCTGAAAATAAAGAAGAGAAAATTTCAGCAACATTAACTACTTGCATACCGCTGGTCGGAACTTTTGCAACTTTTGTATACGGAACAGTTAAAATGTTTTCCGGTGCAAAAAATCTTTTATTTTCATTGGTTTCGGGAGCTATATTAAGCTATGTCGGCAATTCTGCCGATAAATTGTATAAAAAATATAAAGATTCAGGTTCCATAAAAGAAGTTGTGAAAGAAGAATGTCAAAAAATTCAAACAAGTATTGAACCGCAAATAAATAAATTTGACGAAAACAAAAGTATTAAAACAAAAAACGCATAAATCAAAAATAATCACTCATTTAAGTGAGTAAGTTTTTCTGATTTACGGTTAAAATGTTAATATGAAAAAGTTGGTTTGTATATTATTATTAATATTTTTAATTAACAATTTTGCTTTTGCATTAGATTTTGATGAATCTGTCGACATTGAAATTCGACAAAATAACAATGTTGAAGAAACGGCATTGCCGGCATTGCCGAATTATGTACCAACCGCTGAATGCGAAATTCCTCTAACGCCAACATATAATCCGACAGGAAAAACTTACACACTAAAACGAGGTACAAAAATTAAACTTGTTTCCGTTTCAAGTATAAGCAGTCAAAGTCATCGCAATTCCACCGTTACTTTCAGAACGAAAGAGGGTTTTATCACATCAAACGGAACAATAATTCCGACAGGAACCATTATTAAAGGAAAGATTACCGACGCACATTCCCCCCAAATTACGGGAAACGGCGGTTTAATCGAACTTGATGTAAATGAAATTTATTTTAACGGAATTAAATCACCAATTGGAACAAAATTAAGTGAAGCAAATTCAAAAAAAATATTTTTTAACAACATCAAAGGAAAAAGAAAATATTGGAAAAATGTTTCTAAAACAATGACACCCGGAAGAAAAGTATTTTCTGCAACTCAAAATTGCGCAAATGCAATGGCAACTGTTCCTGTAATAAAATTTATTTCCTTTGTTCCTTTAGTCGGCGGTGCCGTATTTTATACCGCAAATTTAGCAGTTGCTCCGGTTATTTCGATATTCAAAAAAGGTGATAGCATAACATTACCGGCAGGCACAGAATTTCAAATAAAACTAACCCAAAACTCCGAAATTAAAGGTTAAATCAAACGAATATATATTAAATAGCAATAAACACATGACAACATATAAAAAATATGTTAAAATAACTAAAAAGTGTTAGTAAACTTTAAAATTTGCAAAGGAGTAAAGTTTAAACAAAAAATGTAGTTGTTTTGCGGCAATTTTGCCCGTAACATAAAGAATAATTTCCCTGAAAATTTGAAAAATAAAAAATATTTACACCTGCCGAAGTTATTATTATAAA
>CAZGRH010000096.1:0-5956 GCA_964527005.1 uncultured Muribaculaceae bacterium
AAAATTGTTTCATATTGAATTTCATTTTCATCTAAAAAAAGGATTTTTTCACCGCATTTATTTCGCATAACCTTTATTATGTGATTGTATAAATTTTTATCATCAATTGTAATTATATTTTTGTCTATATTGTTCTTATTTATTAAGAAATGCGGCATAAATATTCCTCTTAAAGTATTATACAATAAGCTTTACTTTAAGCAATGAAAATTATATTATTAACTTATGATTGAAATTTCAACGGAATTAATAAAAGAAGCAATATATAATTTATGTTTTAAAGCAAATACGTGTTTAGATAAAAATGTGTATTTAAAAATTTTAAATGCATATAAATCGGCAGAAAATGAAGAAAAAAATATATTAAAAATGATATTGCAAAATGCTAAAATTGCTTATGAAAAACAAATTCCGTTATGTCAAGATACAGGGCAGGTTGTCGTATTTATTAAGATAGGACAAAATATATGTTTAACGGGAGAATATTTAGAAACGGCAATTAATTCTGCAATTGAAAAATGTTATGTCGATAATTTTTTTAGGAAATCCGTTGTAAAAAATGCTTTGTTTAACAGAGAAAATACGAAAAATAATACTCCGGCAATTATTTATACTCAAATTACGGATAAAGAAGAAATAGAAATTTCTGTGTTAATAAAGGGAGCAGGTTCTGAAAATAAATCAAAGCTTGAAATGATGTTGCCAACCGCAACAGAAGAAGAAATTATTAAAACTTGCGGAGATTTGATTATTTCAGCAGGAGAAAATGCTTGTCCTCCCATGTTTATCGGAGTCGGTTTCGGTGCAATTGCAGATAAAGCAATGGTTCTTTCAAAAGAGGCATTAATTAGTGAAAATTTTTCAAATGATGAAAAATTAATTGCAGAAAAAATAAAAATCTATGTAAATAAAAATTCTAATTCCGTTTTAAAAAACAGTTATGTTTTGGATGTAAAAGTAAAATCTTCGGCGACTCATATTGCTTGCTTACCGATGGCTATTACCGTAAATTGTCATTCCGATAGAGTTTCAAGTTGTACAATAATTTCAGATAAAATATTTTATCATCATAAAAAGCCTGATTTTGTCGAAATTAAAGAAAACGAACAACAAAAAAAAGAAATAAAAACCGAAGATATAAAAGCAATAAAATCGTTAAAAGTCGGTGAAGAAATATTATTAACGGGAACTGTTTACATTGCCAGAGATATGGCGCATAAAAAGTTAAAATATTTAATGGATAACGGTGAAAAATTACCTTTTGATATTAAAGATAAAATTATTTTTTATGCAGGACCTTGTCCTGATAAATCGGAAAAAATTATTGGTTCAATAGGTCCTACAACCGCTTCAAGAATGGATAAATTTGCTGCTGAATTTTATAATAAAGGATTACTTGCTACTATCGGGAAAGGTAACAGAAGTAAAGAAACAAAATTGGCAACAGAAAAAAACGGCGGTAAATATTTTTCTGCAATCGGCGGTGTTGCGGCTTTACTTGCTGATAAAGTAAAACAAAAAGAAATTATAGCATTTGAAGATTTGGGACCGGAAGCAATATATCGTATAAAAATTGAAAAATTTCCGCTAAAAGTTGAAATTTAATCAGGTTTTCAATTTTGTTATTTTTAAAATAAAATTTCTTTTTTATGAAATCCGTTTTCTGCAAATAGGAATTCTATTTTAGCTTTTTGTGCAGCTTGGAAATCTGTTTTTGTATCTCCAATCATTAGTTTCACTCCATTTTGAATTAAAATATTTGCTTTTTGATTTACAACATTTTCAAAAGGAGAAACAATAAAAATATCTTTAAAATATTTTTTTATATCTAAATTTTCAAGTTGTTTTAAAGTGTTTTCTTCGTTATTTCTTGCGGTAATTAAAATTAAATCATTTTCTTTTTTATATTTTTCTAAAATCTCAATTGCATTTTTATTCAAAATATCAAATTTTAGAAAATTTTCGTCTTCAATATTTTTAATCCACAAATTTTGAACTTTTTCTGCTGATTTTTTATCTAAACCTTTTGAAATTAAAAAATCAATATTATTTTTACCTCTACTTTTAAAATGAATTAATTCACTTTCTGTAAAATCTATTTTTATATTCAATTTTTTAAGCGCAAAATTTAAAACTTCAAAATGTCGTCGTTTGCTGTTTATTAATGTTCCGTCTAAGTCAAATGCAACAGTAATGTTTGATTTTTTTGTTATTATGTCTTGATAAGCCCTCGTTACATAAAATTCATCATTGACATTATGCAAAGTCCGAAAAACTTTATCACTATCCGTTTGTAAAATAACATTCGCAATAGCGCTTGCTTCATCCCAACCAACCGAATACGCTAAACTCATTCCTCCCGCTAATCTTAAATTTACGTCAGTTATAACAAATTCATTATTTGAATTTTTCATAAATTGTAAATTAAAATATAGTGGTACTTTGAGTTTTAAGGCAAATTGTTCGGCTATTGAGTGAAAATATTCGCTGAAAAATATCTTTGTTTTTGTACAAACTCCCGATTTTGAAACAATTCTTTCTCTTGTTATACTTTTTAAAATATTTTTATAATAAAAACATTCGGTCGTAAATTCTGATTCATGACAAATTTCTTGTATTAAAAAATTTTCAATATCTGTTTTCGCTATAATTTCAGCACCTGTTAAAATTGTAGCGCCAATGGAACCTGCGCCTACAATCGGTTTTATAAAATATTTTTTATTCGGCTCTATTTCTTCAGGTTTATAAAGTTTAGGAATTAATAAATTATTTTGACTTAAAAATTCATTCATAACTCTTTTGTCTGCATAAATTTTTAATATATCTTTTGAAATTCCTAAACTTTTTGTATTAATTGCATTTAAATCAGGATTTCCGTCATAAAATAATAATAAATCTTTGTCAAAAGACGGTAGAATATAGTCAATTTCCTCATTTTTACATATATTAATTATGGTTTCATAATATTCAGGTGCAGTGTTATAAGGAACTTTATAAAATTTATCCAAATAATTGCAAGACGGAATCAGATATTTTTCGTTAATATCAGCACCAATTATTTTAATTTTATCTGCAAATTTCATTTTAAAAATTTTTGATAAATGAAAACAAGCATTTGTTCCGACAGACAAAATTAAAATGTTTATTAAATTATTCCGCATTTAAACCTCAAAAAATATTGTATGAACTATACTTCATATTTTATAAACTATACATCATGGAGATAATAAAGTCAATAAATTAAAATGTACAAATGGAAAGTGATTTAAAATTTTTAGGCAAAAATATTAAAATAGAACGAATAAGAAATGAACTTTCGCAGGAAGAATTAGCGGAAAGAGTTGGAGTATCGGCAAGAACCATATCTTTAATCGAATCGGGATTGCAACATCCAAGATTTTTATTAGTTGTAAAAATTGCTAAGATTTTAAAATTTGATATTAGAACATTATTTAAATAAAATATATCTAAAATTATCAAATAACTTTAAATAATTATTTGAGTGCTTTAAAACATTAGCAATATGATAACAACAGATTTTAAATATAAGTCGCAAGTTACAAGTTTCGTAAAATGCAACAATTAGATTTTTGCTTAAAATCTTACATTTTTTTAAAAACATCTGATTTCAAAAAAATTAAAATATCGATTATATTTTGTATTAATTAATTATTTATTAAAATCTGCAAAAATATTTGAGGTTGTTTTGTTGATATTAAATCCTTGTGCTATTGCGTTATTAGCAAAAGCGTACGGTTGTGTATTGTTTGTATTTGATTTCGCTTTTTTATTTTTGTATAAACACACACCGCCGATACCGATAAGTGCTAATCCTGCTGCAATAAATACACTTTTTTATTGTTTTTCTTTACGGTATCTACTATATCATCAATTTTATCTTCAGGTTTGATTTTTTCAAATAATTTTGTAATAAGGTTTTCATTTTCTGGTATATCAACCTGTCCTGCTTCAAACCGAAAATTTTTAAATCTGTTTTCAAGACATTTTAAAGTTTCTGTATAGTATTCTTTTTGACTGCCTTGTGAATTTTCTATATTACTTTGTAATAATGAAGTTAACTGAGTATAAGCACTTTGTAATTTTTTACTGTTCGGAATAGGAGAGCCTAATGTATCAGGGTTTAAAAATGTTTTTAATTGTATTTTTCCTAATTCTGTTTTTAAAACTTCATCAGTTGGATTTTCAAATACTTGTTTCGCTAAGTTTTCATAATTAATTGCTTTTTTTAGCCCTGTTTTTGCGACTTCGATAGCTTCTTTTTTATCGGAAGTTAAAACAACTTTATCTATATCAATGGATTTTAAAAATTCTTCCATATTACCATGATATATTTCTCCTTTGTTTTTAATGTAATTTCTGAAAAATTCCAAAGAATTGCTTTCATTTCCGCTTAATAAATGTTTGTATAATGTTCTAAACTCAAAATTTGAAGTATTTGACATTATATTTAAATAAGGATTATCAGAAAGGTTCTTAATATCGTCTGCAGTAGGGTTAAAGAAAGTTTTTACTAACTTTTCTTTTATCGGTTTATTTATATATTGTAGAAATTCTTGATTTTGTTTAAATAACTTTCCAGGAATGTAATCACTCGCCGAGGCATAACCTTCGTTGTTAAGAATGGAAAATGAACCGAAATCTATAAGTTTTGTTTTTCCGTTGTTTAATAAAAAAATATTTCCGCTTTGTAAATCACAGTTTGCCAGTCCGTTTTTATCAAGTTGTAAAAATTTAGAAAGCAAATCTTTTATGTGAGAGTCTTTTATTTGACTTTTGTGAGGATGAATTCCGTCAACGAAATCTTCTACAAGATAAAAAAGACCTTTATGTTCTAAAACATCATGAGCTTTTGTCGCTATATCGGGATTTATTTTTTCAATTTCTTTTAATGCAAAAAATTCTTTTAAGTTTTGAGTTGTTGCCTGTTCTGATAATGTTTCACCTATTGCAGAAATTTTAGGACTTTTTACGATTAAATCATTATGCTTAAATATATTTGAAGTAAAACCTGAACCTAATTTTTAATTTTTATCAATTGTGCATTTTATATCAGAAATTGCAGATTCATCAAGAGTTCCAAATACAGATTTAATTTTCGATTCAAAAAAATCTCCTTTAAACGATATATTGTACCTTTGTTTTATTGCATTTGTTTTAAAGTTTATGTATTTAATATTATTTGAATGGATTGCAGATATCATAGTTTTAATTTAACCCCTAAAATTCTTATAACATGATAATAATGCAAAAAATTTTTTTTTGCGTTATTATTACAATATTGTTTCAATCGACATATTTAAAATATTGACAATAAATTAAAAGAAATAGTATTGTTTAATATCTTGACTTTTATTGATAAATATGTTGTTTTATATTGATAATATAAAACAACGGTAAATTATGGACATAAAACTATCTGATAATTTTAGCTATTTAAAGTTTATTAAATACACAATACCGACTGTTGCAATGTTGATTTTTTCCTCAATTTATAGCATTGTAGATGGGTTTTTTGTTTCAAATTATGTAGGTAAAACAGAGTTTGCCGCCGTAAATCTTGTTTTTCCTTGCTTGGCAATTTTAGGTGCATTCGGATTTATGTTCGGTACGGGCGGAAGCGCCGTAACTGCAAAAACTCTAGGGGAAAATAATCCGGATAAAGCAAATAAATATTTTTCAATGATTGTTTATGCTTCCATTATATTGGCAATATTTTTTACTATAATCGGGTGGTTTTTAGTTGAACCATTTGTCGTAAAATTTGGCGCAAGTGATGACTTATACATAAATAGTGTAATTTACGGAAAAATTCTTATCCTGTCACTAACTCCATTCATTCTTCAAAATATGTTTCAAATATTGTTCATAACCGCAGGCAAACCTGATTTAGGGTTAAAAATCACATTATTGGCAGGTTTTTTGAACATAATTTTGG
>CAZGRH010000097.1:0-5928 GCA_964527005.1 uncultured Muribaculaceae bacterium
CAAAGACTGAAACTACAATAATACTGTCAATTGCGAGAAAATCTTTGATTTTCGTGGCAATCCGGTAAATCCGTTAAGCAATGACTGGTTTGCTTCACCTTTCAGGTTCGCAAAGACTGAAATTACAATAATACTTTTAGTGATATATTTATTTTGATAAATTCAATATTTAAAAATCAAAAATTAATTTAAAATTCTGCTTTAAAAATAAAGTTTGAAATCTTTAGATAAAATAATTACACAAAAAACTTACCCATTATTTTTTGGGTAAGTTTTGAGTAAAATAAACTTTTATATACTATTGCTTTTTATTTTGTGCTTTGTGCGAAACTTTATTTATAATTGATGTTAAACCTGCACTTAAACCTGCGGCAAATCCGCAAGAAACAGCTAATGATACCATATATGCTTTAGCGTATTGAAGTTTTCCGCCACATTTTTGAACTATATTTTTTGCTTGTTCCGGATGAGTTGCCATTGTAATTGCCGTAGATGCAACAGATACACCGGCAGTTAATATTGCTGCGTTTCTTGCTGATTTTAAAGTGGCATGCTTTGTATTGTTACAATTATAACCACTATTACAATTATGATTATTTACGCTTAATACTTTCATTACTTTTCCTTTTCCCATGCTATTATACTTATACTAAAATTCAAACAATTATTTTTTTGTTATTATACATGAAAAATTTACAAATTTTCATATTTTATAATAATTTGGTTTATAATTTCTTCTTCTGTATTGATTTTTATGTCAAACCAATTAATATTTTTATTAGAATTAAACCAGCTTAATTGTCTTTTTACATATCTCCTTGTATTTTGCTTTAATTGTTCTGTCGCATTTTCTAATGTAATTTCATTTTTTAAATAAGGATATAATTCTTGATAACCGATTGTGTTTAGCAAAATATTATTTTCTCCGTATTTTTTAAACAATTCTTTTGCTTCATTTAAAAGCCCAAGTTTAAACATTATATCGACTCTTTTGTTTACACGTTCATATAAATATTCTCTGTCATGGGAATTAAGTCCTATCCAGAGTGTATTATATTCATTTTCTTTCTTTTTCCGAGCTTTACTCATAGGAATTCCTAACGTAATACAAACTTCTAAAGCACGTATAATCTTTACTTTGTTGTTCTTGTGTATTTTTTTTGCACTGTCAAAATCAAGATTTGAAAGCATATTATAAAGTTCTTCGGTTGTTTTTTTGTTTAAATCATTTCTTAATTTTTCATTAGGCGCAACTCGGGGTAAGTCAAAATCTTGAAGTAAAACTCTGAAATAAAGCCCTGTTCCTCCGACTAAAATAGGTGCTTTTTTTTCGGAAATAATATCTTTTATTATATTTTTCGCATTATCGGCAAAATCTGCAACCGTATAGTTTTCTTCAATGTTAACAATGTCCGTCATGTGGTGTACAATGCCCGATTGCTCGTTTATTGTTGGTTTTGCGCTGCCAATATTAAGTTCTTTATAAATTTGTCTTGAATCAACAGAGATAATTTCTCCGTTTATTTTTTTTGCCAAATTTATTGAAAGTGAAGTTTTTCCGGAGCCGCTTGGACCTACAATTGCAATTATTTTATTTTTTTTCATTGTAAAACCTTAAAATTAATATTGCGTTGTAGTTTAAATAAAAACTTATTAATACAATAAAAATAAATAATGCAAAAGAGCCGTTTCCGATTATTGCGGTAATAAATGATAAAATTATCCATAATCCGAATGTAAACAATAAAATTATTAAGCAGTTAATTATGTTTTTGCAGAAAAATTTTATACTCTCCCATAAGCATAAAATCGGATTTTTTTCTTCGCTGAATATGACAGCGAGATACAACCAATTGAAAAATGAAGCTATAAATGAAGCTATGGACATTGTTAAAATCCATTCAATAAAAATAATTTTATCTATGTCCGCAGTATTTTTTACTAAATCAATAATTTCGTTTTGTGATGTAATTTGAGAATATTTTTGTAAATTTAATAATAAATTTGATTCACCAAATGCTTTAAGGCTAATATTGTAAATTAATTCAAAAAATGCGAAGTTAAGTACAAGTATTAATATTAAAGAAAATAAAACTTTAAAAAAGTTTTTTCCTACCCCCTCAAAAAATAATTTAAAATTAGCAATTGATTTGTCTGCAACGGTAATTTTGTTGTCATTTTCATTATAAACTTCAATTGCTTTTTTGTTTATGTAAACCCAACCTGAAACAAAAGCGATTGTCATTAATATTAATGACAAGAAAATTGTAACTTTTGAGATTACATACGTGTTTGTATTGCTTAAATATGATATTGCAATCAAGGCAAACAATATATATAAAACAATCGGATGTAAAAATAACGTATTATTTTTTAATATTTGAAATGAGTCTTTTAAAATTTTCTTCATTCGTGAATTATAACATAATTTAGAAATTTTAAGTATGTCTTTGTCACTTAGTAACGAAAAGTAATAATTTATTTTTATATGTGTATGTTTTTGCTAGAATGTGAGAAGAGGGTAAAATCGGAACAAGTAAATGAAAGAAAGAATTGTATTATTAACCATAATATCTGCTTTGTTAGTGCTTTTGTACTTTTTTCAAAATCACATGAATACACCTTGTGCTTTCATGACAATATTAATTTTCATGGCACTTTATACTGCATATATGCAAATTGCATATAAGCACAGAGCAAGGAAAGAAAGAAAACATCCGGTAGAAAAAGATTATACTTATAAACCGTTTGTAAGTATAATGATTCCGGCACATAATGAAGAAGATGTTATTGAAAATACAATAGAAAATATTTCAAAAATTGATTATCCGTGCTTTGAAATAATCGTAATTGATGACAGAAGTACTGATAATACCGCTAACGTACTTAAATCAATTTGTACAAAATATCAAAATTTAACATATTTTTCAAGAGAAGCATCTGCTTTTGCCGGAAAATCCGCAGTTTTAAATGATGCGTTAAAAATAGCGAAAGGTGAAGCAATTTTGGTTTTTGATGCTGATGCCCGTGTCAACCCTGATTTTTTAAAAGAATTAATTCCTTTTTTAGAACCGGAACAAGTAGGTGCGGTTCAGGCAAGAAAAGTAATCATTAATCGTGAACAAAACTTTTTAACTCGTTGTCAAGATAACGAAATGGCATTGGATACTCACTTTCAAGTCGGCAGAGATTCCGTAAAAGGTGCAGTAGAATTAAGAGGAAACGGCGAACTTATCAAGAGAAAAGCACTTGAGGATGTCGGAGGTTGGAATATATATACAATTACCGATGATTTGGATCTTTCAACAAGAATGCAAATAAAAGGTTGGGACGTTCGTTTCTGTCAGAATATTTGCGTGTATGAAGAGGGAGTTTTGAACTATTTGCCCCTTCTTAAACAAAGAAGAAGATGGATTGAAGGTAGTATAAGAAGGTATCTTGAACATTTTTATGATGTTTTAACATCTAAAGATATGTCTTTAAGAGTAAGTTTAGATATGACCGCTTACATTACGGAATTTATTTTCCCTGTATGGATGGTAGCGGAAATAGCATTTCAATCATACAGATTTATAAAAGATGATCCGAACTGGGTACTTTCATCTGTTGTTTTATCAACGCTTATGTGCGGATTTTTTATTGTAGGTTTCTTTTACAGTTTAAGAAAATATGTAAAATTAAAACCTGTTGAAAATTTAAAACAATCTGTTTTGACTGCTATATATTTAATCGGATTATGGACACCGATAGCAGTGTTTATTATATTTAAAATTATATTTATGAAAAATAATTTAGAATGGGGTAAAACTCAACACGGAAATGCCAAAACCGTCATTGAAAATGAAACAAACAGCAATGCGGCAGGTAAATCCAAAGAAGCCGAAAATTTAATTAATGTTTAAGAAGGGAGATAATAGTGGATTTCACAACTTTAACAGTGGAGTTTTTAAAACTTTTAAATAATATTACGGGTAGTTACGGACTTGCAATTATTGCATTAACGTTGATTATACGATTTGCCCTTTGGCCTTTAGGTGTGTCACAACAACGTTCTATGCGTTCTATGCAATTACTTCAACCAAAAATTAAACTTATTCAAGAAAGATATAAAAATGACCCGCAAACCGCACAAAGAAAATTGATGGAGTTTTATAAAGAAAATAAATTCAATCCGATGGCAGGTTGTTTGCCGTTATTAATACAAATGCCTATTTTTATTTTGCTTTATACTGCGTTAATAAGTCCGCAATTTATTGCGGAAGCAGGTAATTCACACTTTTTATTTATTAACAGATTAGATACAACTTTAAGAGGCAGTGCAGGTATTTCTTATGACGGTGCTTTCAGTGTTTCGAAAAATGATAATTTTGTTGTATTCAAAAAAGTAAAAGTGTTTATGGGTGATGAAGAAATTGATAATGTTAAAATCACGGGTAAAAATGCAATAAAAGTTCAAGGTGAAATTGTGCCTGAAGAACCGATTGATTTGAAAATTGAACTTGATAGTTTTAATTTAAAATACAGTCAATTAGAAAAAATTACATCAGCACAAATTGATGTTCAAAATTTAAAAACAAGAGAAGTTGAAACTGTTACATTTGAAAAAAACGGTAATATAATGACGGCATCTATGCCTACTGTTGTACCTCAAAATGAGTTTCATATTGACGTGTTGGTACTAATTTTATTATTTGCAGCTACGATGATTGCAACGCAAAAAGTAATGATGGCTACAAATAAACAAGCAAATCAAGACCCGATGCAAGAACAAATGCAAAAAATGATGGGAACAATGATGCCGGTAATGATAATTTTCATGTTTATCATCGCACCTATTCCGGCAGGGGTTCTTTTGTATTTGGTTATAAGCAATATATTCCAAATTATTCAAACGGTTTGTATAAACAAGCAATTGGAAATTGAATCAAATAATAAAAAAGATATTTCAAATGCCAAAACAATTAATGCAATTGAAACAAAAAATATAGAATCAGATAAAAAATAATGTTATTAGAAGAATTTAATTATAATTTGCCGGAAGAGTTAATTGCTCAAGTTCCTGCTCAAAAAAGAGATATGTCAAAGATGTTAGTGTTGGATAGAAATACAAAATCTATGCAACACAAGCATTTTTGTGATATTACGGATTTTTTAACGGAAAATGATTTGTTGGTATTGAATAATACGAAAGTAATTCCTGCAAGATTGTATGCAAAAAAAGATACGGGAGCATTGATTGAAATTTTTCTTGTAAGAGAGATTGAGAAAGATGTTTGGGTTTCTTTGATAAAACCTTCTAAACGTGTAAAAGAGGGGATGATTTTAAAAGTTGCCGATGAATTAAGTGTTGAAATTTTAAAAAAAGATGAAGATAAATGGCAAATTCGATTAATATATTCGGGAAATTTTTATGAAATTTTGGATAAAGTAGGAAATATACCTTTACCACCGTATATTGAACGAAAAATGACAAGCGAAGAATATAAGGCTCTTGATTTTGACAGGTATCAAACTGTATATGCGCAAAAAGAGGGTGCGGTTGCCGCTCCGACTGCGGGCTTGCATTTTACTAAAGAAATACTTGATAAATTGGAACAAAAAGGTACTAAACATTGTTTTGTAACATTGAATGTCGGTTTGGGTACGTTTAAACCCGTTAAATGTGAAAATATTTTGGAACATAAAATGGATTCCGAATTATTTGAAATTACGGAACAATCCGCAAATATTATAAATGAAGCAATTTCGCAAGGTAAAAATATTGTTGCGGTCGGAACTACATCAGTTCGTACTTTAGAAACCGTTATGAATAAATACGGAAAAATTATTCCCGTAAAAGATAGCAGTGAGTTGTTTATTTATCCGGGGTATGAGTTTAAAATCGTTGATAAACTTATTACAAATTTCCATTTACCTAAATCTACTTTA